>JASFVZ010000438.1:0-3129 GCA_050049565.1 Chromatiaceae bacterium
GCCAGGACGCGTCGCTGCGCGTCGGCGCGGAGTCCGGTGCGGCCCTGCTCACCGCCTACATCGAAGGTCGCATGCAGCAGTTCGTGCGATCGCGCTTTTCACGGCCGCTGTTGACGGCCTGGGAGGCCGACTGGTCGGTGTTGCGGCACGGCCTGTTTGGCGAAGCGGCAGTGCAGTCAAACCCCGATGAGGTGGCCTGAGGCGCAGGGGCTTCCGGTCAGTCGTCGAGTGCGCTTCGGAACTGCTCGCGTATCGCGGCAACCTCGGGACCGCGGCAGAACTCCTGGCCCTCGCTGAAACGTACGCACTGCAGATCCATGAAGATGCGCTCGCCACCGTGCTTCTCGTCCGCGAGCCGTGACACCGTAACGCTCAGGTCATGCTTTTCGCGGGGCGGGGCGGTAACCAGGATCCTGTCGGCGGCGAGATCGATCGGTGTCGTTGCGTGTTCACGCGCATAGTCCTGCGCCTTGCGCCAGAGTTGATCACACCGGGCCGGGTCATCGCACCGCACCGCCGTTTCGACGAGGTCCGGAATCGCCGACTTGGCGACCTCGGTATTCTCGGCCGGCCGACTGCCCTTTCGGAGGGTGCGGAAGCGCTGCAGATCGTAGTTGTAGCGTTCAATCGTGGCCTGTTTTTCATCTTCCCGCGCCAGAATCATCGCGTACGATCGCTCGATCGAACGGCGGGTACGCTGCAGATTTGCCTGCTGCTTGGGGTTCAAGGTCCTGCCGGTCCGTTCCGCGTTCGCCGCGGCCGCCTGGAACTCCGACAGCCGCGCCTTCAAGCGGCGTATCTCCTTGTGCGTCACCTGGTTCTGCGAATCGATCTGGGCGATCTTGCCGTCGCGTGCCATGATCAGATCGTCTTCATTGCGATAGAGATTCAACAGGATACGGTCACGGGCCTGCTGTTCCTCGAGTAGTTTCTGCTGCTCGGCGCGCAGTTCGGCCAGGGCTTCCT
This sequence comes from Chromatiaceae bacterium, assembly GCA_050049565.1. Classification (GTDB taxonomy): domain Bacteria; phylum Pseudomonadota; class Gammaproteobacteria; order Chromatiales; family Chromatiaceae; genus Thiosocius. The sequence goes on from JASFVZ010000438.1 coordinate 967, forward strand.
GCTGTTCGATCTCCTCGGCGGTCGGCGCCCGGTCGTGGCGCTTCAACTCGATACCCCGCTCATTGAGCTCAACGTGTTCCTTGTCGACATACTCCGGCGGCACCGCGGTGCCATAGTGGGTGACGCCGTCTTCGTCGACCCATTTCTTGATGCTGCCGGCCTGCAACGCTGAGCTGGCCAGTGCCGCGACGGCGATGGCTGTCAATATGGCTATCAGGCTGATCGTCGGTAACTTCATGGCATCCCTCAGTCAGCAGACCCCTCAATGGCCATTATACTGGCGCTCCTGGTCGGGGTTAGCGGCTGATTGTTCGAACAATTCACACTTTTCGTCGTCTCGCTGCTGGCCAACCTGTTTTCGGCGTTTGCCGGCGGTGGGGCCGGGTTGCTGCAGCTGCCGGCGCTGATCTTCCTGGGCCTGCCGTTCGCCGTCGCGTTGGCGACGCACAAGATCGCCTCGGTCGCGCTCGGTGTCGGTGCGACACTGCGCCACCTGCGCGAGGGCGGCCTGGAACGCCGCAACGTGCTGTTCATCCTGGCCTGCGGCCTGCCCGGTGTCCTGCTAGGCGCCAACGTCATCCTGCAAGTTCCCGGGCGCTACGCGGAGATCGCGCTCGGGATCCTGACCATCGGGCTGGGTGTCTACTCGGTCTTCAAGGGCCAGCTCGGTCTGGTGGCCGAGCCGCGAAACCGCTCCGGACGGGGGCTGCTGTTCGGTGGCCTGGCGCTGTTCGGCATCGGCGTGCTGAACGGGTCCCTGACCTCCGGCACCGGGCTGTTCGTGACCCTCTGGCTGGTCCGCTGGTTCGGTGCCGACTACCGACAGGCGGTGACCTACACCCTGGTCCTGGTCGGCGTTGCCTGGAATGGCGCCGGCGCGGTGACGCTCGGCCTGATCGGCGAGGTCCGGTGGGACTGGCTGCCGGTCCTCCTGATCGGCTCCCTGCTCGGCGGTTACCTCGGTGCCCACCTGGCGATCCTGAAGGGCAACCGCTGGATCAAGCGCGCGTTCGAGGCGGTGACGCTGCTGGTTGGGATCAAACTCGTGATCGGCTGACCGTGCCCGGGTCGACAGCCGTGGGTGGGGGGATCAGACGCCGTAGTCGGCCCGATAGGCCTCGATCGCCGGGAGCTGACCGGCGTGCTCCGCCGAGCTGCGCACGAAGTCCACGAGATCCTGCAATCGGACGATAGCCGCCACCGGGATGCCATAGGCACGCTCGACCTCCTGGATCGCCGACTCGGCGCCGCGACCGCGCTCCTGACGGTCGAGCGCGATCACTACGCCGGCGGGTGTGGCGCCGGCAGCTTCGATGATGGCCATGGACTCCCGAATCGCGGTGCCTGCCGTGATCACATCGTCGATGATCAGGATCCTCCCCTCGAGTGCATGCCCGACGATGCTGCCGCCTTCCCCGTGATCTTTGGCCTCCTTGCGATTGAAGGCATACGGGACGTCGACGTCATGTTGATCGTACAGCGCGGCCGCGGTGACGGCTGCCAGCGGGATCCCTTTGTAGGCGGGTCCGTAGAGCACGTCGAAAGCGACGCCCGAGTCGATGATCGCACGTGCATAGAAACGTCCGAGGCGGGCCAGGGCGGCACCCGTGTTGAACAGTCCGGCATTGAAAAAATACGGGCTCTGGCGGCCGGACTTGAGGGTGAATTCACCGAAGCGCAGTACGCCCTGCTGCAAGGCGAAGCGCAAAAAATCCTGCTGATAGTCTTGCATGGTTCCACTTCCCGGAGGACGCCGCATTGTCCGCAAGCCACTCGATCGTGACAAGCAGAGTGAAGGGGACGAGGTAGTGTCCTGCCGCGCAGGGAAGCCGCCTATAATGCGGCGATGCGCGTGATCAGCTGCAACGTCAACGGCATTCGGGCAGCCGCGCGCAAGGGGTTCTTTGCCTGGCTGAGACGCCAGCGCGCCGATGTCGTCTGCCTGCAGGAGATCAAGGCGCAGTGTGATCAGCTCACGGACCGGGCGTTCTGGCCGCCCAGTTTCCGCTGTTACTACCACCCCGCGGAGAAGAAGGGCTACAGCGGCGTCGGGCTGTTCGCGCGCCGGGAGCCTGACGAGGTGCTCGAGGGCATCGGGTGGTCGGATTTCGATGCCGAAGGGCGGTGGATCGAGGCACGCTTCGGTGAGCTCAGCGTGGTTTC
>JASFVZ010000083.1:0-7460 GCA_050049565.1 Chromatiaceae bacterium
CGAACCCATCTTCGCGACATCGAGCTTCGTGTTCGACAGTGCCGCGGAGGCCGCGGCGCGGTTCAGCGGCGAGTCGTCGGGCAACATCTATTCGCGCTTCACCAACCCGACGGTGCGGGCGTTCGAGGACCGGCTCGCCGCGATGGAGGGTGGTGAATCCTGCGTGGCCACGGCCTCCGGCATGTCGGCGATCCTTGCGACCTGCATGGGATTGATGTCGCAGGGTGATCACCTGGTCAGTTCACGCAGCATCTTCGGCAGCACCACGGTACTGTTCAACAAGTACCTGTCGAAATTCGGGATCGAGACCAGCTACGCCGACCTGACCGACCTTGCCGACTGGGAACGTCAGATCCGTCCCACGACGCGACTGCTGTTCCTCGAGACGCCGTCGAATCCGCTGACCGAGGTCGCCGATATCAGCGCGCTCGCCGAGCTCGCGCACCGCCACGGTTGCCTGCTGGTGGTCGACAATTGCTTCTGCACGCCGGTGTTGCAGCGCCCGCTGGCCTTTGGTGCCGACATCGTGATCCACTCGGCCACCAAGTTTCTCGATGGCCAGGGTCGGGCGATCGGCGGTGCCGTGGTCGGCGGTCGGCAGCAGGTCGGGGAGGAGATCTTCGGCGTCCTGCGGACGGCCGGTCCGACCATGAGCCCGTTTGCGGCCTGGATCTTCCTGAAGGGGCTCGAGACACTCGCGGTCAGAATGCGCGCCCACAGCGACAATGCCGCGCAACTGGCCGACTGGCTCAGCCGACAGGATGCGATCGAGCGGGTCTATTTCCCGGGTCTGGAGTCCCATCCCCAGTATGCGCTGGCGGCGCAGCAACAGCGCCTGCCCGGCGGCATCGTCGCGTTCGACGTGCGCGGCGGACGGGAGGCGGCATGGCGAATGATCGATGCGACGCGTCTGCTCTCGATCACCGCCAATCTCGGTGACACCAAGTCGACCATCACGCACCCGGCGACGACGACCCATGGCCGCCTTTCGGCGGAGGAACGCCAGCGAGCCGGCATTGGCGATGGCCTGGTCCGTGTTGCGGCCGGCCTGGAGGCGTTCGAGGACATCCGGGCCGATCTGGCGCGTGGCCTGACGGCGGCCGCCAGCCCGGGCGGCGCTTGAAGTTCTGACTAAATTAGAATACTCTAATACTTATGATGTCGCCCCGATCGTGGTTTTGCGGGGTTGCTTGCCGGTCCGGGTGAGCTGCCGCAAAATCCGAACGGGGTCAATTGTTTATCTATACTGAAAAGTCTGCACCGCGCTCCAAGCGGCGCGTGTTCCAACATTAAGGAGATTTCGATGGCCAGTTTGAAAGTTCTCGCGGCCTCGCTGCTGCTGATCGGTAGCCAGGTTGCAGGCGCAGAGCCTTACCCGCCCATGCCGGGTCCTGGCGCGATGCCTTACGGTGCACCCGGCGCAATGGGTCCTGGTCCCTACCGCGGCGGCCCATACGGCGGCGGTCCCTTCGGTGGTCCGTACAACAACGGGCCGTTCGGTGGCGGCAGCCCGTTCCGCGGCGTGCCCTTCATGCAGAGCTTCGACATGTCGCGCCCGGACAGCTTCAATCCGATGCGCCCACGGGTTTGGGGGGCAGGCCCGCAGGTCTGGATGAACCCGAACGATCCACAGGAGGGCGTATCGCAGGCGTGGGACGACATGATGAATGCACCGGCGCGCATGGGCCGGGTCCCGCCGGGCTGGAAGGCACCGACGATCGACATCCCGAACCCGGTCGACGTCGGTGACGAGTTCGAGAAGAACGCCCGCCGCGCGCCTTACATCATGCGCGACAACTTCACTTTCAACTGATTGGCACGTTCAACGGATCGGGCCTTACCGTAGATCTCAGCGGACCCCCGCCTCGGCGGGGGTTGTTGTTTACCGGACAGGACACTTGGGGTGATCCCCACCGCCCGTGAACGCCGCCTACGTCTGTTCCTGTTCGGCAGCCTGTATGTCGCGCAGGGTGCGATCCTCAGCTACTTTCTAACCTTCAATATTCTCTACCTGCGCGAGTTCGGGTTCACGGCAGGCGACATCGGATTCTTCCAGGCAACACTGGTGCTGCCTTTCATCCTGAAGATCCTCCTGGGGATGGTCAGCGATCGCTTCAACCTGTTCGGCCTCGGCCACCGGCACCCCTACATCGTGCTCGGACTGATGATCCAGATCGTCGGACTGCTGCTGATGCCCCTGGTCTCCTTGCCGGATGATCTCGGCCTTTTTTTCGCGCTCGCACTGGCAGTTGCAATCGGCATGGCCCTATACGACACCTGCACCGATGGACTGGCTGTGGAAACGACGCCGGCCGACGAGCGTGGTCTCGTGCAGGGCGTGATGGTCGGCAGCCGGGCCGGCGGTATCCTGATTGCCCTGTTGCTCGGTAGCCTGCTGGTCGATAGAGCGGGCTGGTCCTGGGTGTTCTGGATGCTCGCCGGCTTGACCTTGCCAGGCCTTTTGCTGGTGATCGCGCAGCTGAAGGCGGGCCGCAAGGCGCGACACGCCCGGTTCGAATGGCAGAGCTTGCGTAGCCTGCTCACGCGACCCGCAGCCGCATTGGCGACCATCGGCTGTCTGTATGCGCTGGCGACCGATGGGCTGTTGGCCTACCTGTCTTTTCACCCGGATGCCCAGCAGGTTGGGACGGTAGGGGTCGTCGGCGGTCTGGTGGCGCTATCGATGCTCGGTCGTATGCTCGGTGCGGCGGCCAGCGCGGCGCTGACCGATCGGATCGGCCGTATGCCGGCGTTGAACCTGTCGATCGGATTGACCATCGCCGCCAGCCTGGCGCTGTCGGTACAGTCCGGCGTAGGCGTACTGGCGTTGGCCTGTCTGGTGTTCGGCGTGGCCTACGGATTTTTCACGACGGTGTATGCGGCGCATGCGATGCAGCAAAGCCCGCCTGCGGCAGCTGCGTCCACGTTCGCGATCTTCATGCTGTTCCTCAACCTTGGCGTCGCCTTCGGCCAGCTGACCGGCGGTATGTTGACGGAACGGCTTGGATTCTCCGGATTGGCCTGGTTGATGGTTGTCGTGCTGTTGGTCGTGTTCGGGCCGGCAAGAGCCCTACGCGCCACCTAGCCGTTTGGCATACGCGCGTCGGTCGAATCGATGGATCGGGTCAGAGCGCCTATTTTAAGGCGTCGGCTGCCCTGAGGTAGTGATCACAGGCCTCTGCCTTTTGCGCGTCATCGCCGGCGTCTTTGACGCAGTCTTTATACTGCTCCACGAGCTTGAGCCGTTCCTCCGCGACGTTCTGCTGAGCCTCTTAGGCATTCTCCTGCGCACGCTCGGTGCCGCTGCCGCACCCCGCCAGTATCAACGAAGACAACACCGGGACGGCCAGAAACCCCTATTACTTCATAGTTGCTTCCCCTGCGAACAGATGCGGTCCCTTCGTATCCAGGTCATTGGGACGCCTACAGGTAGACGCGGTCGAGTATTCCCAGTTTGGATTGGCAGCGTCAACTCGTCTGCAACGGACGTGGATCGATGAGCCGACTAGGCCGCTTTCGACTCGGGCGTTTGCAGTTCGGACAGCGCAATCCACTTACGACAGCCGTAATAGTCGATCTCCGGCAGCACGCTCGGGAATCTCCCGCAATTGAAGTAACGCCAGAAGAAGCTGTCGTAGCCGCGACACAGGCCACGTGATGTATCGAGCAACGGGCAGGCCCGATCGCCGTGGTAGCAGCAATTGTTGCAATCACCGCACGAATCGCCATGTCGCCAAGTCGGGTTGAGTAGCGTCACATTGGTGTCCGGCACCGAGCGTGGTGGGCTGGTCAAAGGCACCGAGAGCATGAAGCCACGACGATCGCGTTTGATCAGTCGCAGAAGGTGCAATCCATGTGGCAACAGATCTGCCCCGGTTCGCCAATACCGCCAGAATCGCCAGTCGCCGAAGAAGTACCAGGTCATCAGCGGTGCTGTGAGGAAACCGCCGACCAGGGTGGTCATCGAAAATCCGACGTACCCGAGAAAAACCAGCCGCGCCGCCGCCCAACGCAGGCGCTCCGGCCGCTGATGCGGAGATTCCAGGACAGCTTCGATGTCCATAAATACCTCGCGTGGGTGAGATGACGTGCCAAGCAGTATGCAGCATAACTGTTTTTTTCATCGGAGCAATTGGCCCCGCGATGCTCATACGGCCGGTTTCAGGTCCGACTGGCGGATTCCATTAACGATTGGAACAGACCGCGACCGGACGGCGCAGAGGAGGTCGCGAGCTACGCACGCGTCTCGACCCGCAGTCAGCGGCACCGTAACGACTGCGCCCTGGCGCGTTCAGGCGAAGCCCGCCGATTCCCCAATGCTGCCGAGCATGGACGCTACATGATCGTGGTCGACCATGCACTGCAGGCATCGGGCGTCGAATACCTCGAGACACCGGCCGGGAAAATCGACGTTATGCGGGACTGGGAGGTCCGGGACAGGTGAGCGATATCACGGGCGTCAAGCGAACAGGAGGCCCGCGATGCGATTATTGGCCCGCGATGCCGGCGGACCTGAAGCCTATGCGATCGCGGCGATGACCGACCGCCACGCATCCGTCCCCCCCGGGGTTGTCAGCCAAACGAGCGCTGAGCCGTTGATCACCACGGTTGTCCAGAAGACCGCCCGGAACGGTTGCTTTCTCGTCTTGTGCCGAAAACGCGTCTGCGCAATCAATGCCCCCGGCCAGCCGCCGATCAGGGCCAGGGAATGCAGCGTCATCTCAGGGATACGCCGGCGTCCCTGTTCCGCGGCCAGTTTGTCGAACGCGTAGACGATGAACGTGGCCGCACTGATGGCGAGGTAAAACAGCAACACGGGTAGCGGCAGCGCCAACCAAACGACGGCGCTGCCGACCAAGACCAGGAACCCCACCGCCAGGACGTAAGAGAGTCTGCGGGAGACCCGTTTCGGCTTCGGCGTCTTCGGGACACCGGCAATGTTGGCATCCTTCGCACAGGGTCTGCCACGGTCATCTCTGGAGACGGAGTAGGTAACGACATCGCCGACTGCCGGGCGGCGAGCCCTGTTCGCGAAGGCGTTGATGTGCACAAAGGTCCGGCTGCCCCCCATGAGCGGGGAGATGAAGCCGTAGCCCTTCTCATCATTCCACGTCGCAATTCTTCCCTTGGTTCTCACGAGCTCCACGCCCTGCGGTTGGTTGCAGCTCAGGTCGGTGCCTCTGTGAAGAGGCCAGACCGAACCCGAGAGTCTTCTGGTCCCTCAGTCGGCATCGAGCGTCGGGTAGTCGGTATAGCCTTCGGCCCCGCCGCCATAGAAGGTCGCCTCGTTCGGCGGGTTCAGCGGTGCTTTTTCGCGTAGTCGACGCACCAGGTCCGGGTTGCTGATGAACGGGCGACCGAAGGCGACCAGGTCGGCCTGGCTCTCAGCGATTGCGCGTGCGGCTTCGTCTCTGCCGTAGCCGTTGTTCACCATCCAGACACCGCCGAAGCGTTCGCGCATCGCGGCATAGTCGAAGGGCCGCTCGGCATCTCCCGGTTCACGCGGCCCCCCGGTCTCGCCCTCGATGATATGCAGGTAGGCCAGCTTGAGCGGGCCGAGTTGCTCTGCGAGGTAGCCATAGAGCGCCTGCGGGTCGCTGTCACGCGGCGTGTCGTTGAACGTGGTCATCGGGCTGAGGCGGATTCCAACCCGGCCCGAGCCGATGTCTGCGCTGATCGCCTGCAGGATCTCGATGACCAGACGGGCCCGGTGCGTCATGTCGCCGCCATAGGGGCCGGTGCGATCGTTCACGCTATCGCGCAGGAACTGTTCGAGTAGATAGTTGTTGGCGGAGTGCACCTCTACGCCGTCGAAGCCCGCGTCCATCGCGCAGCGCGCCGCGTGCCGATAGTCCGCGATCAGTGTCGGGATCTCGTCGTCGCGCAACGCCCGGGGTGGAGATACTTCGACAAAGCCCTCGGCGGCGAAGGTCATCGCGTTCGGGCGCCGATTTGTGGAGGAGACCGGCGAGGCACCCTCCGGCAGCAGCGAACTGTGCGATATCCGCCCGACGTGCCAGAGCTGAACGAAGATACGACCGCCGGCTTCGTGCACGGCGTCGGTCACTTTGCGCCATGCCGCGATCTGCTCGGTGCTGTAGATCCCGGGAGTGTCGAGATAGCCCTGTCCCATGGGATTGATCTGGGTGGCCTCGGTGATGACCAGCCCGGCGCTCGCGCGCTGCCGGTAGTACTCGACCGCCAGGTCGCCGGGTTTCAGCCCGACCGACCGGTTTCGGGTCAGCGGGGCCATGACGATACGGTTCGGGAGCAGGATATCGCCCAGTTGCACAGGGTCGAACAGCGACGGCATAACGGTCTCCAGACTTCTTGATAGGACAGGGGGGTTGCCGATTTGCCGGGTTACTGACGGCATCAGCGGCATGCTAACACCGGGCACCTGCTGTAACGAGACAGCCGACAGAAAGCCCGGTCTTGGTGAAGGATCGTGTATCGATCGGCTGCGCGCCCTGGACGTTGTTCAGCCAGTTTTGCAGGGCGGGCCGTACCGGGCTTTGTCGGGCAAGGTCCGACCTGCTGAGGCAGCGACGGAGGCTTGACGGGGAGCTGGCATGTGACCGGTCATTCTGCTTCGGGATCGGCCGGTTCCAGCAGCCCATTGGAGAGTGATCATGCATCTGCCTTTCGCCTCGAACCGACCCCGCAGAGCGCGTCGGCCTTCGCGGTCCGTGATCTACCAGTAGGGCTCGGGCGTCATCTGCTACTGTTGTTGATGCACCAACAACAAACCAAAGGAGAGAGCCGATGTCAGTCGCAAAAGTCACCGAGATCATCGCCTCGTCGAAGAAGGGTTTTGACGACGCGGTTGCCAAGGGGGTCAAGCGGGCATCCAAGACCTTGAAGAATGTCACCGGTGCCTGGGTCCAGGACCAGCAGGTGGTGGTGCAGGATGGCAAGATCGAGGAGTACCGGGTCAATCTCAAGGTGACCTTCATCCTGAACGATTGATCGATTGCTCCGGCAATCGAGGTTTGCGTTGTGCCAGTCCGTACCGGCCGCCGATGGGCGGCCGGCGCAGGCGATTGCGGGCGGTTTCGGGCCCGCCAGCCGGTGGATCAGGATTCGATCATGTCACTCAGGCGCTGCCCCGGGGGCACCATCGGCAGTACGTCCTCGGCCTTGTCGACCCAGACGTCCACCAGCACCGGGCCGGGCTCGTTGAGGGCCCAGGCGATCCCTTCGTCCAGCTCCGCCGGTGATTTGATCCGGCGCGTCTTGAGGCGCGGATAGACGAACTTCAAGCCGGTGAGATTGGGGATCTGACGGCGGCAGGTCTGGTCCACCTCGGTACAGTCCGGATCACACTCGGCGGTCCTCGCCAGACAGGTCTCGTAGTGGTAGCCGTCGTCCATCATGTCTTCCCACTGGCGCACCATGCCTAGGAAGCTGTTGTTGAGCACGAACATCTTCACCGGGATACGATTCGCCACTAGGGTGCC
>JASFVZ010000439.1:0-3119 GCA_050049565.1 Chromatiaceae bacterium
AGACGCAGTAAACTAACGCGCCCGTTTAGAGCGGGGTGCTTAGCTCAGCTGGGAGAGCATCGCCCTTACAAGGCGAGGGTCGCAGGTTCGATCCCTGCAGCACCCACCAAGGACCGGGAGTGGTAGTTCAGTTGGTTAGAATACCGGCCTGTCACGCCGGGGGTCGCGGGTTCGAGTCCCGTCCACTCCGCCATATCTGACGTCAAACGGGGTATCATTCGATGCCCCGTTTTTCTTTGTTCCAGCCACTGACCAAACAGCTGTCTCATGCTTCAGGCCATTCGTGAAAAAGCCCAGGGATGGATCGCCTGGGCCATCGTCATTTTGATCAGCATCCCGTTCGCGCTCTGGGGCATCCAGGAATACCTGGGTGTCGGAGGAGAGCCGAAAGTCGCCGTTGTCGACGGTGAAGAAATCACCCAGCGCATGCTCGATCAGCGGACCCGCGACTTCCGTGAGAATCTGCGCGCCTCGCTTGGTGATGCCTACCGGGCGGATCTGTTCGAAGACGCGACACTCAAGGCCGAGGTACGCGACGCCATGATTGAAGAGCTGGTCCTGGTGAAGCATGCCCTGGACTGGAACCTTCGCACCTCCGATGCCCAGGCGCGCGGTTTCATCGCATCGATCCCGGCCTTCCAACGCGACGGCCGTTTTGACCAGCTGCTGTACGATGCAGCGCTGCGCAACCGGGGCATGAGTCCCGCCGGTTTCGAACAGAGCGTGCGTCAGGACCTGGCAGTCGAGCAGTTTCGCGAAGGCATGCGCAGCTCGGCATTTACTACTGAGCAGGCGCTTGCCGAACGCATCCGCTATCTCGACGAACAACGCACGGTGCGCCACGTGCGTATTCCAGCGGCAAAGTTCGCCGATGACGTGGTGGTCGAGGATGCCGCGTTGAAGGCGTTCTTCGACGCCAACCGCGACCGCTACCGAACGCCGGAACGCGTCAGGCTCGCCTATCTCGTGCTGGACGCCGCACAGCTTGCGCAGCTCGTCGAAGTCGATGAGGGTGCGCTGCGCGGCTATTTCGACGACCACCGCGGCGAGTTCGTGGCCCGGGAGGAGCGCGAGGTCCGCCACATCCTGCTGGCGTTGGCGGCGGACGCCGATGACGCGACGAAGGACTCGGTCCGGGAGAAGGCCGCAAGCCTGGTCGAGCAGCTGCGTGCCGGTGCCGATTTCGCCGCGCTGGCACGGCAGCATTCCGACGATCCAGGCTCTTCGGCGACCGGCGGCGATCTGGGCTGGATCGAGCGGGGGATCATGGTCCCGGCTTTCGAGGAAGCGGCCTTTTCGCTGCAGCAGGGTGCGATCAGTGAACCGGTCCGCACTGAGTTTGGCCTGCATATCATCCAGGTCACGGCAGCGCGGGGCGGCGCCGACGCCGACTTCGACGACGTCCGTGACGATGTCGAGCAGTCCTACCGGCGCTTCGAGGCGGAGAACCTCTACTTCGACTTTGCCGAACGCCTGGCACAGACCGCCTACGAGAATGCCGCGAGCCTGACACCCGCGGCCGAAGAACTTGAACTGGTCGTTCAGGAATCAGACTGGATGACACGAGACAGCATGCCGTCCGGTGTTCTCGGTTCACCCCGTGTGGTCAACACGGCGTTCTCCGAAGACGTGCTCGGTGAAGGCAACAACAGCGACCTGATCGAGGTCGGGCCGCAGCAGTCAGTCGTCATACGGGTGTTGGAACACGAGCCGGCCGGCGTCGAGGAATTCGACGAACATCGTGACGTCATCGAGCGCGACTTCGTCAATGATCGCGCGAGCGCTGCGGCGATCCGGGAGGGCGCGGGACGACTCGAGCGCCTTATCGCCGGAGAACTGTCGCTGGAGCAGGTTGCTGCCGAGTATGGGCTCGAGGTGCAGGGTCCCGAAACGGTGACCCGAAACGCCACGACCCTGCCGCCCGAGGCGCTCGCAGCAGCCTTCGCCGCAGGAAACCCGGCCGCCGATTCCACGGTCTACACCGGTACCGCCGATCAAGCGGGTGATTACTTTGCACTGGCCGTCGATGCGGTCCGGCCGGGCGACGCAGTCGCCATGCCCGATGCGGCACGCGATGCGGCCGCCCAACAGCTGGCCGCTCAGCAGGCCGAAGCTGCCCTGCGCCACGTGATCGAAGAGTTGCGCGCGCGCACGAACGTCGAGTTGCTGCCGATCAGTGACTGATCGTCCGGCGGGCCATCTCGAAGCGCCGCCCCGGATCTGCTCAGGCCATGCCGAGGATGTGGTAGCCCGAGTCGACGTAGAGCACGTCCCCGGTAATGCCGGAAGCGAGGTCAGAGCAGAGGAAGGCCGCGGCATTGCCGACCTCATTGATTGTCACATTGCGTCGCAGCGGCGTCTTCTGTTCCGCTTCGGCGAGCATGCCGCGAAAACCACTGATGCCGGATGCCGCCAGTGTCCGAATGGGCCCGGCAGACACGGCATTCACCCGCGTGCCTTCAGGGCCCAGTGAGTCCGCGAGATAGCGCACGTTGGCCTCGAGCGCGGCTTTGGCGACGCCCATCACGTTGTAGTTCGGCACCGTGCGTACGGCGCCGAGGTAGCTCATCGTCACGATGGCACCGTTACGTCCCTGCATCAGCGGTCGGCCTGCTTTTGCTAACCCGGCCAGACTATAGGCGCTGATGTCGTGGGCGACGCGAAAGCCCTCACGGGTCACCGCGTCGATGTAGCTGCCTTCGAGTTGATCACGTGGTGCGAAGCCGACCGAGTGCACCAGGATATCCAGTCCATCCCACGCCTTACCCAGTGCCTCGAACGCCTGGTCGATCTCCTCATCGCTGCCGACGTCGAGCGGCAATACGATATCGGAGCCGAATTCAGCGGCGAATCCGCCGACCCGGTCTTTGAGTTTCTCGCCCTGGTAGGTGAATGCAAGGGTGGCCCCTTCCCGATGCATCGCCGAGGCTACGCCGTAGGCGATCGAACGGTTGCTGGCCACGCCGACGATCAGTGCGCGCTTGTTGTCCAGGAATCCCATGTAAAGTCCCTCGCCAATAGTTTTTGTTTCGACCGAACGACGCGGCTGACAGCGTTGGGTGCAGGTGCCATGATGATGACGCGCCTGGTGGGCCGGCTTGGATTGATGCTTACGCGTG
>JASFVZ010000440.1:0-3114 GCA_050049565.1 Chromatiaceae bacterium
ATAATTTCGATATTTCTAGATATTTCGAATTATTTGCCGGGGATTAATGTACGCCTCGCCGCCGCCGATAGACGGTCAGAGGTCCGGATGATCAACGAGCCGCTATCTAAGCTGTTGGATGTAGTGAGTTTCTTTCGCGCCGGCCGGATGCCGGCCAGCCCGCCTGGCCGCAGACCGGTTCTCCCGGTCGTGGTCGGCTGCCTGCTGTTCCTGGTGCTGCTGCTGGCTTCGCTCCAGGCAGTGGCCGAGCCGCTCGAGCGCGTCACGCTGCAACTCAAATGGTTCCACCAGTTTCAGTTCGCCGGGTACTACGCCGCGGTGGAGCAAGGCTTCTACGCGGACGAGGGACTGGAGGTCGAACTGCGCGAGCGCGACCCCAGGTACGATCCGCTCGACGATGTCCTCGCCGGCCGGGCTGATTATGGTGTGACCGACAGCGGCCTGATCCTCGCGGCGTTGCGCGATGATCCGGTGGTGCTGGTCGCCCAGATCTTCCAGCATTCGCCACTCGTCCTGCTGACCCGGCAGGCCGGCGACCTGCGCACACCCCACGATCTGGCCGGCAAGACGGTGACCATGGACAGCACCGGCCTCACCCATGTGCCGTTGCTGGCGATGCTGAGCGACGCGTCCGGCGTGGTCGACAGTCTCGAGATCAAGCCTTCACGCTTCAATCCAGGGGAACTGATCGAAGGCGCCACGGACGCCTTCGCCGCCTATCGGACCAACGAACCCTTCTACTTCGATTCGAAAGATGTCCCGGTACGCATCATCGATCCGCGCGACTATGGCATCGACTTCTACGGCGACAATCTCTTCACGACCGAGCATGAACTGACCGAAAATCCCGGCCGGGTAGCGCGCATGCGGCGCGCCACACTGCGCGGCTGGGCCTATGCCCTCGAACACCCCAACGAGATCATCGATCTCATCCTGACCCGTTACAACACCCAACAGCGTAGCCGGCAGCATCTCCAGTTCGAGGCGCGGGAAACCGCCCGAGTCATCCTCCCGCAGTTCGTCCAACTCGGCAGCATCAACCAGTCGCGTCTCGACAAGATTGCCCAGACCTATGCACGTCTGGGCCTCGCCACGCAGGTCGACCTGCGCGATGACTTCACCTATCAACCGCTCAAGGACCAGCTCAGCGATGCAGAACGGCAACACCTGACGCGTCGCCCGGTGTTGCGGGTCGGCGCAACCGACGGTCAGGTGCCGCTGACCTTCCTGACGGACGGTGCGCCACAGGGCTATCTCAACGACCTGTTCCGCGACGTCGCCGGGTTGCTGGACCTGGAGATCCAGTGGGTGCCCGTCGAGGGATACCTTGCCGGGATCATGGCCCTCGCCGCGGGCGACGTCGACCTGCTGACCAACTTCTCGGCCGGCACGCTCTTGCAACCCGCCCCACTCGAGACCGACAACGTGCTCACGGTGCCGTTCGTTGCCGTCGGGCGCACCGGGGCACCGGCCGTAAGGCGCATGGAGGACCTGCTGGACAAACGCCTCATCCTGGTTGCCGGTTATCAGCAGACCCGGGCGATCCAGCAGCGGTATCCCGAGATCGCAACCAGCCTGGTCGGTTCGATCAGCCACGCCTACCGGCTGCTGCGCAACGGCGAAGGCGACTACTACATCGACAACGCGACGCACGCGGGCTATTTCCTGAACCAGTTCATGATCAGCGACCTGCAGACCCGCGGCGAACTGCCGGTCGAAGAGGTCGGACAGCTGCAGCTGCGCTATGCGATCACACCAACCCGCCCGCTGCTGCTTGAGGCCGTCAACAAGGCGCTGAAGGCGATCGAGGAAAGGAGCCTGCTGGCATTGAAGGCCAAATGGCTCGAGACAACGACGGCCGAAACGATTGCAGCGGTCCGACCGCTGGACCTCAGCATGGAAGAGCGCGAGTGGTTGAGCCGAAATCCCCGTATCGCGATCGGCATCAATGAGCGGTGGCCGCCGTTTGGATTCGTCGACAGCGGCGGCGAACTGGTGGGTGTCGGCGTCGACCTCGTCGCTGCACTGAACAAGCGCCTCGACGGCGCGCTCGAACTGCACCCCGGGGACTGGTACACGCTCTACCGATCGTTGGCGGCATCGCGCTTGTCCGGACTGCTCGATCTGACCCCGCTGCCGGAGCGCGAGGCCCTGTTCAATTTCACGGAACCGTACACCGAGATTCCCCACGTGTTCGTCGTCAGGAAGGATTCGAAGCCGGTGCTGCGGGAGGCGGACCTGCACGGCAGGACGCTGGCGCTGGAGCGCGGTTTCGGCAACGTCGGCTACTTCGAGCAACAGCATCCGCAGGTCAGGATCAGGACCTACCCCGATACCATCTCCGCACTGGAGGCCGTATCCCGCGGCGAGGTGGATGCCTATGCCGGCAATCGGGCGGTCGTCAACTATCTCGTTCGCCAGAACCTCTTCATCGATCTTGAAGTACAGGGTCGCCTGCAGAACCTGGGATCGGTTCTGGCCATCGGCACACCGAAAGATCAGGGCATCCTACGGAACATACTGCAGAAGGCGCTCGACAGTCTGACGCTGGCCGAACGTCAGGCGATCTTTGACAAATGGACGATGCTGCCGCCCGACGCCACGGACTCCATCATCGAATTCACCGAGGCGGAGCAGACCTGGCTTGCTGCCAATCCATCGGTTCGGGTGGCACTCGATCCGGGCTGGGCACCGATGGAATACCGGGACGAGGACGGTCGCTACCGGGGTATCTCGGCGGATTACCTGGCGCGACTCGAAGAGCTGCTGGGTATTCGCTTTGAACCGGTCGCCGGACTGAGCTGGCAGCAGGCCATCGACGCCATCAAGAAGGGCACGGCGGATATGTTCGCCTCTGTCGCCCGAACATCGCAACGCGAGGCCTTCGCGGTGTTCACACGACCCTATATCGAGGTCCCGATCCGGGTCTTCGCCCGACGCAACGTGACCTATATCGGCAGTCTCGAGAACCTGGCCGGAAAGCGCGTTGCGGTCCCCCGTGGGTATGCCGTTCACGACTGGTTGAGCAAGGACTACCCGGACATTCGCCTGGTCGAGGTCAAGGACCCTGCCGAGGGTCTGGAGCACGTTGCAGCCGGCAAGGTGGCTGCCTTC
>JASFVZ010000441.1:0-3111 GCA_050049565.1 Chromatiaceae bacterium
GCCAAAGGACTCACCCAGCAGCACGTAACGCTCGGCTGCATTGCGCAACTCGCGGACGTTGCCGGGCCAGTCGGCCTGCATCAGGTGATGCAACTGGTCGGTCGCGGGCGGTGGCGGTTCGCGCTGATAACGGGCGCCGGCGACCAGTACGAAGTGCTGAAACAGCAGCGGGATGTCCTCGCGTCGCTCACGCAGCGGTGGGATCTCGACCATCACGACGCCCAATCGATAAAAGAGGTCTTCACGAAACTCACCGCGCGCCGCGGCAGCGAGCAGATCGACCTTGGTCGCGGCGACGACGCGCATGTCCAGCGGGATCAACTCATTCGATCCCAGGCGCTCGATCGCACGCTCCTGCAATACGCGCAGCAGGTGGACCTGCACGGTCATCGGCATGCTCTCGATCTCGTCGAGAAACAATGTACCCCGGTTGGCGTACTCGAATTTCCCAATGCGGCGGTTGCGCGCATCGGTAAAGGCACCGGCCTCGTGCCCGAACAGCTCACTCTCGATCAGGCTGTCCGGCACCGCACCGCAGTTGACCGCGACGAAGTTGTGCTCACGCCGTTGGCTGTTCTCGTGCAGTGCACGTGCGACCAGCTCCTTGCCCGTACCCGTCTCACCGGTCACCAGCACGTCGGCGTCGGTGTCGGCAATCTGGGCGATCGTCGCGCGCAGTCGATGCACCGCGGGCGTATTGCCGATGATCCGCGGACCCGGTTGACTCTGTACCGCAAGCTCGTCGCGCAGTCGCCGGTTCTCGATCGTCAACGCCCGCTTGTCCAGCGCGCGACTCACCGTGTCGACCAGGTCCTCGACCGCGAACGGTTTCTCGATGAAGTCATAGGCGCCGACGCGCATCGCCTCGACGGCGGTACTGACATCACCGTGCCCGGTGATCAGAATCACCGGCAGATCCGGGTCGACCGCGCGCGCGCGCTGCAGAAAGGCCATACCGTCGACCCCCGGCATGCGGATATCACTGATCACGACACCCGGCCAGGCGGCATCGACCTGGGCCAGCGCCTGCTCGGCCTTCTCGAATGCGCGTACCTGCAGACCGGCCAGCTCGAGGGCCTGGGTCGCCGCCACGCGGATGTGCGCCTCGTCATCGATCAGGATGACCGAACGGGCACCGTTGCCGTCGACCAGCTTGTCCATGCCGGCAGCTTACTGCGCCCTGGATCGCGATTCACGCCGGCGACGGACTTTGCCATTGACGCTGACCGCGCACTGGGCTACTTGTTACCGCGCCTGCACCCGACAACACAGAGAAAGGGAGGACAACATGGCCGAACTCTTTTCCGACGAATGGATGAAGCAACTGAAGGACGCCTGGAATGCCGAACCGGAGGTCCGCGACAAGCTCGCCGAGATCGGCTTCAACTCGGTGATCACCTGCGGTTTCAAGGACGAGGACCAGCCACGCGGCGTGTTCGTCGTCGAGAACGGCGAATGTGTGCGCGCCGGGGACTACGGCGGCGAGGCTCCGGACTGGGACATGCGCGCATCGCGGGCGGACTGGATGAAATGGGTCGACAAGGGCCTGAGCATGGCCGGCATGGGCACCGCGTTCGCGATGGGGAAGCTCAAGTTCAAGCACGGCGACTTCAAGTCGATGATCAAAGACCCGCGGATGGCCGGGCCCTTCGTCAAGAGTTTCGGCCTGATGGGCAAGATCGGCGCAGAGTGATTGCGGTCAATGGCGCTGGCCGACGGCTACCGCGGCCGGCGCATCGTCCCAGGCATCCAGAACCAGGGTAAACACCGCGCCTCCCGTCGGCGCGTTTTCGGCGGTCAGGCTGCCACCGAGCCGCTGGGCGATGGTGTGCGATATCGACAGCCCAAGGCCGAGCCCGCCGTCGCTGGTGGTGAAGAAGGGATCGAAGATCCGGTCGAGGGCGTCGGGGTCGATCCCGGGGCCGTTGTCACTGACCTGCAGCCGGACGACCGGGCCATCACGCCGGCCCGACACGCGAATATGGCGGTCGCGGCGGTCCGCCAGCGCGTCACAGGCATTGCCGATCAGGTTCACCAGCACCTGCTCGAGTTGCACCATTTCCGCCGCGACGAACAGGTCGCCGTCGGGCAGATCAATGGTCAGCCTGGCCGCGCAATGGCTGAGCCGTGCGCTGACGATCCGCTGCGCACCCCCGACACACGACCTGACCGATACCCGGATGCGGCGTCCTGTAGAACGGCGCGAGAAGACCTTCAGCTGACCGCTGATCTGTGCCATGCGCTGGGTCAGTTCGTTGATCTGGCCGAGGTTCCAGGCGGCCTGCCCGAGGTTGCCGCGCTCGAGAAAGGTACCGGCGTTCTCGGCGTAGGCACGCATCGCGGCCAGCGGCTGGTTGAGTTCGTGGTTGATGCCCGCCGACATCTGGCCGATCGCAGCGAGCTTGGCGGCCTGAATCAGCTCGTCGCGGGTCCGCTCGTGCTCTTCGATCTCGCGCCGCAGCAGGCGGTTCGCCTCGGTCAGATCGAGCGTCCGCTGATCGACCCTGCCCTCCAGTTCGAGCAATGCCTCCTGCATGGCCTGGCGACGTTCCTGCTCGCGGTCGCGACGACGCCTCGCCCGTGTCACCAACAGGCCAACCACCATGGCCGCCAGGACCAACAGGCTCAACGCCAACAGACGTGTCTGCCAGACCTGCGGCGTGATCTGCTGCCGATCCACCAGCAGACGGACCTGCCACCCGGCCTCCGGCATATCGTGCACGATACTGATGAACCCGCGGCTGCGGTCGATGGGCTGCAGCAGTTCGACCCCCTCAGCCGCGTCGTCCCGACCCGCTGCGAAGACGGGCTCGAGACTCGCATCCGGATAGCGCCGCGAACCCACGACCGCGGCGCGCTGCGCCCGGCCGAGTGGCTGCAGCGTCCGGTAGCGCCATTCCGGACGGGTCGACAGGAAGATCACGCCGTCCGGATCGCTGATGACCAGCTCGCTGTACTCGCCGCGCCAGCCCTTTTCGAACGGCTCGATACCGATCTTGACCACCACGACACCCATCGGCTCGCCCGGGTCGCCGACCGGGTGGGAGAAGTAGTAACCGCGCAGTCCGGAGGTCGTGCCGAGCGCAAAGTAGCGGCTGGGCCGCCCCTGCA
>JASFVZ010000442.1:0-3099 GCA_050049565.1 Chromatiaceae bacterium
TCGATTCCGCGCCGGTCAAGGGCAAGCGTGAACCGCTGCTGATCTACGACCTGCCCTGGCAACCTCAGGACCTCACCGTGATAGCGCCGCTGGTGTCGGCGGAGCATGCGACGCAGACGCTTACGCTCAGCCTCAGCGGACCGCGTTGCACCCTGACCGCCGATCAGTCGGAGTTTGCGATCGGCCGCGACCCCGCGAGTGACCTGGTGGTCAACTGGCCGTCGGTATCGCGCCACCACGCGACCATCGCTTACGCACGCGGGCGCTTCGTGCTGTCCGACAGCAGCACCAACGGCACCTATGTGACGCTGCACGACAATCGGGTCGTGTTCCTGCGGCGCGAGAGTCTCCCGTTGTGGGGGAGCGGCCGCATTGCCCTCGGCGCACCCGCCGACGAGGGGGTCGACCATACGATCGACTATCGGTGCGGCTGAGCGACGTCGACCACCCGATCGCAGGCGGCGATCTCCCTGTCGCTGCCGAGATACTGCTGACGGCGACCGGCATCCAGGCCGGGTTGACCGAAGGCGCAGGCGCGTTCGATGTTCAGCAGGTCCCAGACCTTCGCCAGGCCGTCGTCGCCGGCGGTAGCCAGCGTCGCGCCGTTCGGATGCAGGGCCATGCGCCAGCTGCTGCCCCGGTGTCCTGCCATCGGCGGTGTCAGTTTGCGCCGTGTGGTCAGGTCCCACCAATGCAGTCTGCCCTCGCGGTCGGTCACGACCAGTGTGACGCCGTCCGCCAGTATGCGGGCGTCCGTCGCCCCACCGGTATGACCGCTGAAATACGCCAGCCGCTCGCCGGAGTCCAGGTCCCAGACCGCGGCCGCCTCGTTGCCGGAGGCAGTGGCAAGCCGTCTGCCATCGCGGCTGAAGGCGACACTCCAGACCAGGTCGCCGTCTGCGAGCAGTTCCCGCAGCAGCGTTCCCCGCTCGGTGTCGAAGATGCGCACGCGTCCGTCGGTCGATGCCGTGGCGATGCGGTCGCCCGACGGTGACAGCGCCATGCGCGTGATCCGTCCGGCCGGATGCTTGAGCACCCGTTCCCGTGTGCCGGACGCGAGCGCCCAGAACGCGACGCCGCTGTCCGTGGCCGCGAGCAGGTGGCCGTCACCCGGCGCGAATGCGAGCGACCAGACCGGGCCCGCGGCCTGCAAGGCGTGGCGTACCGTCCCTGTTGCCGGGTCGAGGATGCGGAGCGCCCCGCTACGGTCGGCCGAGGCCAACCACTGGCCGTCGTCGGAAAACGCCAGTGCCCACACGCCGGCGCTATGGCCATCAAGCGCACGTACCGCGATCCCGTCGGTGAGTCCCCACAGTCGCACCGTCCCATCGTCGTCACCCGCCGCGAGGTATCGTCCATCGGGTGAGAAGGCGACCGAGCGCATCCTGGCGCCGCTGCCGGCATGCGCTGCGGCGAGCGGGAAGTCGCCACCGAGCGTCCAGAAACGGATCGTCTGATCGCCGCCGAGCGTGGCGAGCAACCGGTGGTCTGCGCTGATGCTCGCATCGAGGATCGTCTGGCTGTGACCGCTGAAGGTCGTGCCGATCTCTTGCTGCGTCCGCATGTCCCAGAGGCGCAGCATCCCCTGATCGTCACCCCCGACCAACAGCTTGCCATCGGCACTGAACAACGCGGCGGCGATCTTGGCCCCGGGTGCAAACAGGGGATTGAGTTGCTCACCCTGCGGGTAGCTGAGCAGGGCCGCATGACCGTCGGTATCGATCGTCACCACACGGTTGCCCTGCGGATTGAACACCAGCTGGATCAGGTGATTGCCGTCCGCGGGGCGGCCTTCCGGGAAGACCGGTTCGCCCGAGGGCAGTGACCAGGCGCGGACCCTGGCATCGTTACTGCCGGCGAGCACCGCCCGCCCGTCGGGCGAGAACTCGACCGTCTTGAACTCGATGGCCATTTGCGCCAGCGGCGCGCGGTCCTCGCCGCGGCCCGAGATGTCCCACAGACGCACCGTTCCGTCGAAGCTGGCGGACGCGGCGATGGCCTCGTAGGGGTGGAGACAGATGTCTTCGATGATGTCGCCGGCCTTGCCGAGCAGTCTGGAATCCACGCTGCCGACGTCCTGCAGCGGCCACAGGCGCACGGTACCGTCGACCCCCGCGGACACCAGCGAACGTCCGGTGCTGTCGAACTCGAGGGCGCGCACGGCGCCCTCATGCCCGACGAGGCTCACGCCACGTCGACGCTGCGTCGGGATGTCGAACAGGTCGATGTCACCGCCGGTCTGTCCGATGGCGAGCAGATCGCCGTCCGGGCGCAGGGCGATCGCCAGCGAATCCCCGGCCGGGATCGGGCTGCCGAGCACGAAGACCTGACCCGCCGCGAGGGTCTGGCGGGCGGCGATGATCGCAGCCCGGGTGTCATAGGAGGGGGCGTGTTGCTCGCCCTGGCGATCGCCTCCGCGGCGAGGGCAAGCGCCAGCCGCGGGTCCTGGTGGACGTGCCCGAAGGCGGCCGAGCCGAGCGCGGTGACAAACCGCTCCCGTGCCTCACGGGTCGCAGCGGCGGCCCGCTCGGCGTTGGCGCGCGCCTCGTTGGCCGCACGGTAGGCGATCAACGACGACAACGACGTGCCGGCTGCCAGAATCGCCAGTGCGACCACGGCGGCGCGTCGCCAGCGGCGGGTCCGCCGTTGCCGCTCTTGTGCGATCGCATCGCGGTGTGCCCGGTGGGCCTCGGAGGCATCGAGAAACTCGCGCTCGAGCGGACCGAGTTGGCCGGGGTTGTGCGCCTGCCAGTCGAGTGCCGAGAGCAGCGGTGTGCCGCGGTACAGCAGGTCTTCGTCGCGCTGCTCGCCGGCCCATTCGGCCGCGGCATGCGAGATCTTCTGGCGCACGCGCAGGTCGTCGCGCGACTCCTCGATCCAGCCGCGCAGGCGCGGCCAGGTGCGCAGCAGCGCCTCGTGGGCGATCTGGATCCGGTCGTCGTCGACCGACAGCAGGCGCGCCTTGGTCAGTTGTTCCACGACCCGGGATGTGGTCGCGGCGTCGTCGTCGAGTTCGATCTCGGCGCGTGGCAGGGCGCGGCGCGTCTCCGGCACGCCCTCGCTGGGTGTGACGAGCCGCAGGAACAGGCGCTTGGTCGC
>JASFVZ010000443.1:0-3090 GCA_050049565.1 Chromatiaceae bacterium
TCGTTACCGCGGGTCTCGACGAGGTTCATGTCTGATACGGATTAGAAAATCAGCGCGCGATTATAGCGCTTCGCCAAACCGGCGGTCCGCCGAGTCGGATCTGTCGATTCGGTAGGCGTGCAGCGACCGGCGCCTGCGCCAGATCCGCCAGTCATGGCGCGGCTCCCAAATGAACACCCGCCCATCACAGGGGTGGACATGCAAGGCTTCACCGGTCGCCATCAAGTCCGGCAGGCGGTCCTCGATTTCGCTAACGCCAGCCCGCCAGCCCTCGCCGTCGGCCCGCAGTACCGCCTGCCCGGGCGCATCGTCGACGACCAGCTCGTCGCCGCCCGGCTGCTCCGACAGTCTGACCAGTCCGCGTGCCAGCCGGTCGTCGCCGACGAGATGGCCGATCGGCGCCGACCGGGCCAGCGGGAGCACACCGCCGCCGCTGAACCACAACCCGCCGAGCGGCGCATGCCCGAGCGCCTCGCGTCGTTCGTTGAACGCCAGGCCGTGGCAGAGCATCTGGACCTCGTTGAGCAGGCCGCGCCACTGACGCTTGCCCTCGCCTTCCGGCAGAAACGGATCGAGGTTGCGGCCGAGCACCGCGTCCAGCGGGTGAGTCCTTATCCTGGGATCCGCCTCACAGCACAGGTAGAGATGCCCGCGGTCGGTGCTGAACAGCGTCGTTCCGTCCCCGCCGAAGTGTCCGTTGAACGCCTCGAGCAACTCGGCGCTTTCCTCGGCGTCGAGCGGTGCCGCGTCCAGCGCGAAGGCGCGCAGGCAGTCGCGGTCGGGGATCAGCTGCAGGGGATCGGCATGCAGGATGAAGCCATCGGGCGCGTCACCGGTCTCGCCGAACAGGCTGACCGCCGCGCTCGGCAGATCCGCATTATCCGGCACCGCATAGCCGAACAGATCGAACAGCACGGGTGCCAGGCCGGCAGGCTCGGCCCGCTGGTCGGCGCGGGCCAGCAGCCGTTCCAGCCGGGGCAGCGGCAGGCGACCAGGCTGGTCGCTCTCCGGCAGGGGCCAGAACAGCCCCGGTACGACAAGGTGGCGAATCACGGGCAGGTCCGGCAGCTTGTTTTTTTGGGGTCCCGGGCTCCGAACTTGGGCGGCTAGCCCAGCGCTTCGACGCGTATGCGAGTGACCTTGCCAGCGACCGCATCGAGCGACTCGATGGCGCCGAGCGCCGTGTTCATGCGCGACTCGGATACCGCATGGGTCAGCATCACCAACGGGACCTGCGTCTCTCCGACCGCCGGTTCCTTCTGATGCATCGCCTCGATGCTGATGCCGTTGTCGCTGAGGATGCCGGCGACCGCCGCGAGCACGCCGGGGCGATCATCGACCCGCATGCGCAGGTAGTAGGCCGTCACCACATCGTCCATCGACAGCACCGGCAAGTCCGAGAGTTCGCCGGGCTGGAATGCCAGATGCGGCACCCGGTTGCCGGGGTCGATGGTCAGGGTGCGCGCGACATCGATCACGTCGGCAACCACCGCCGACGCGGTCGGCAGCGAGCCGGCACCCGCCCCGTAGTAGAGCGTCGGACCGACCGCGTCACCCTGGACCAAAACGGCATTCATCACGCCATCGACATTGGCAATCAGGCGGCGCTCCGGGATCAGGGTCGGGTGGACGCGCAGCTCGATGCCCTGATCGGTCCGTCGCGTGACGCCGAGGTGCTTGATGCGGTAGCCGAACTGCTCTGCGTAATCGACATCCTGCGGTTCTATGCGACTGATGCCCTCGGTGTAGCATTTGTCGAATTGCAGCGGTATGCCGAAGGCGAGCGACGCCAGTATCGTCAGCTTGTGCGCCGCATCGATGCCCTCGACATCGAAGGTCGGATCCGCCTCGGCATAGCCGAGCGCCTGGGCCTCCGCGAGGACATCGGCGAACGCGCGGCCCTTGTCGCGCATCTCGCTCAGGATGAAGTTGCCGGTGCCGTTGATGATGCCGGCGACCCACTCGATGTGGTTGGCCGCCAGCCCTTCACGGACCGCCTTGATGATCGGGATTCCGCCAGCAACGGCCGCCTCGAAGGCGACTGTGACACCCTTCTCCTGGGCCGCGGCGAAGATCTCATTGCCGTGCAGCGCTATCAGCGCCTTGTTCGCGGTCACCACGTGCTTGCCGTTCGCAATGGCCTTGAGCACCAGTTCGCGCGCCGGCGAATAACCACCGATCAGCTCGACGATGACGTCGACACTCGGTTCCTCGACGACGCTGAACGCGTCGTCGGTCAGGCTGACACTCTCCAGTCCTTCCAGACGCGAGGGGTCGTAATCGCGCGCCGCGGCATGCGTCACCAGGATCTCGCGCCCAGCCCGGCGCGCGATCTCCGCGGCGTTTCGCACCAGCACGTTCAGCGTCCCACCGCCGACGGTCCCAAGCCCCAACAGGCCAACTGCCACTGGTTTCAAGCCCTTAATCTCCTGCATTGGCGGCTGTCTCTCGCCGCGGTCTCATGCGCGCCTGGCGACCGACGCAAATCCGTCGCGTCGCAGCATGTCTTTGATGCCCCGCAACGCCTGGCGGGTCCGATGTTCGTTTTCGATCAGGCCGAAACGGACATGGTCATCGCCGTACGAGCCGAAACCGATGCCGGGCGATACAGCCACCTTGGCCTCACGCAACAGCTTCTTTGAAAAATCCAGCGATCCCATCGCCTGATAGGGTTCGGGAATCGGCGCCCAGACAAACATGGTGGCCTTGGGTTTTTCGACCGCCCAGCCCATCGCGTTCAAACCGTCACACAACACGTCGCGGCGACTCTGGTACATCGCCCGGATCTCGTCGACGCAATCCTGCGGCCCCTCCAGCGCAGCGATCGCCGCGACCTGGATCGGCGTGAACATGCCGTAGTCGAGGTAGGACTTGATCTTGGCCAGCGCCGCAACCAGGGTCTCATTGCCGACCATGAAACCGACCCGCCATCCCGGCATGTTGTAGGTCTTCGACATCGAGTAGAACTCGACCGCGATGTCCTCCGCCCCCGGAACCTGCAGGATCGACGGCGCCTTGTAGTCGTCGAACGAAATCGCCGCGTAGGCAAGATCGTGGACCACCCAGATGTTGTGTCGTTTGGCGATGTCG
>JASFVZ010000444.1:0-3089 GCA_050049565.1 Chromatiaceae bacterium
TCTTCCTTCAACCGGAACACGGCCTTGGTCTCCAGCACATAGCGGATCTCGCTGTTCGGGTCGAGCAGGTTCCCAAACACCCGCGCCCCGGTCGGACAGGCCTCCTGGCAGGCCGGTTGGCGGCCGGTGCGCGTGCGCTGGACGCAGAAGTGGCACTTTTCGACGACCCCGCGCGGGCGCGGTCGGTTGCCGAGATAGTGGGTGTCCGGGTTCAGTTCATCGGCCGGGATGTCCGGCACCGCCCAATTGAAATGGCGCGCCTGGTAGGGACAGGCCGCCATGCAGTAGCGGCAACCGATGCACCAGTCGTAGTCGACGACGACGATGCCGTCCGGCTCGGTCCAGGTGGCGCCGACCGGGCAGGCCTTGACGCAAGGCGGGTTGTCACAGTGCATGCACTGCATCGGCAGGTAGTCCTTGCCCGGTGCCGGCACGTTGTCATGATCGTAATAGTGATCCGCGCCGTGCAGATCCGTGCTGCCCGGGTCCAGCTCGACGACCCGGATGTACTGGGTATCGCGGCTCAGATTGTTTTCCTCGACACAGGCGTGGACACAATCACGATAGCCGCGACACTTGGAGATATTGATCGCATAGCCGAATACGACGCCATCCTGGGGTGGGGTGTTTACGCATTCGATGTCGACGCCATAGCGGCGCTTGGCCTTGCGCTCGATGCGCTCGATCGTGTCGGCGATCTCGGCATCGGTCATGCGCCGATAGTGCTGCTGAAAGAAATCGGCAAAGGCATCGGACAGGGTGCTGCCACCCCAGGCGCCACCGCTGAGCGAGACCGCGCCGGCGGCCCCGGCACCGGCCGCGACGCGTTTCAGGAAGCGGCGACGCGCCAGGTCACTGACCGAGCCGTGCGGCCTGTCGTCAGGATTCGGCATCCGGTTCCCCTGCGGAATCCATCGCTGCGGTATCGCTCGACGACTCAGGCTCGGGCGCCTCGCGGCGACGATCGATATCGCGCTGCCAGTCGGTGGCTTGATCATGCGCATGGTCGTGGCGCTGGTCTGCAGCGACCCAGTGATCGGGTCGTGGCAGACCGACGCGCATCACCGGGCCTGGCTCGGGCTCGCGCGGCTTGATCGCCGGGCGATGTTGGTAATGACAGGCGGTGCAGTTGTAGACCTGGCGCTCGCCGTCCCAGCCGCCGACACGCTTGCCATGGGCGCCGCGCGCCCAGTCGCGGCCCTGCTGCACATGGCACTGGGTGCAGACGACATAGGCATGTTCGTAGTCGACCGGTTCACCCTCGAAAGTCTTCAAGGCCATGTTGTTTTCCGCGTCATGACAGGTGAGACACCAGAAACCGCCCTTGCCGTGCATGCCGTGCTGCAGCTCGAAATTGTCGTGCGGCGCAGCCAGCTTGCGCGGCTCAGGATTGCTCAGCACCCATTGATGGCAATTGGCGCAGGGATGCATGTCGCGGTCACGCCGGGCCGGGACCACACTGAAGGGCCCGACACCCGCGAAGATCGAGAGCGCGGCCACCCTTTCCCGCTCGAAATCCGGGGCGGCATTCGCCGCCTCACGCCTCAGCTGCGCATAGTTGGATTCGGTCGCGACGCCTGCAGGGGCTGTCGGCGACGCAGGCGCCGCCGGCCTGGTGACCGGCGCATCGTCCATCTCCTCGACCGCGCCCCAGTCCCAGTCGTCGCTGGCGGACGCAGATTCGAGCAGGCCCGCTACCACGAACACGCCCAGGGCCAGTGCGCCGGCGCAACCGGCGCACAGCTTGCCGCGGGTCGAATTCACTCCCACCGCTCCTGTGGCCCCCTGGCTAGAGGCGGACTTCCGCCGATGCCGCGAGTTGCGGCTTCAGCAGATCTTCCGGCAGCTTGCCCTTCATGTTCGCCTTGATCGGCGGCAGCAGCAGGTCGTAGAGCGCCTCGGCGCGGACGATCTTGGTTGCTGCATCAACCGGGATCTCATACTCGAGTGTACGGACCTCGTTGGGCTCGAGCCGCGAGTCGGCGAGGATCTGCGTCGCCTTCGGCGGCACGGTCGGTTTGCCGTCCTTGTCGCCGAGGGTCAGCCAGAACGCCGCCTTGGGGTCGTCCTTGATCGGGTGCAGTTTGTAGTTTTTCCACAGCTGCTTGCCGTCCTTGTCGTACGTGGCGACCCGGATGAAGAAGTTGCGGAACGGCGCACCGGTCGGGTAGGCGTGCGGCAGGCGGTTACGGACCGTCAGGGTGGCCTTGATCACGTCGCCTTCGCGCACCGTCTGCATGGTCATCGCCAGGCCGCGGGTGATCATCTTGCCATCGTGGCCACCCGCCATCGAGTGGTCCGGAATACTGACGAACTCACCGGGTACGAACTGGCCGTCCTTCATCTTCGGCACCGTCACGATCGCCATGTGGCAGGCCTGACAGCTGACGAAGTTTTCCGCCGACCGGTACTCGTGGCCGGTGCGACACAGCGGCGTGCCATGGAAGTTGCTGCGCTTCTCATGGCAGCCCATGCAGGCGTCGTTGCTCTTGAACAGCTCGGCCTTGTTGCCCTGCAGCGGCACCGGGTGGTGGACCGGGGTCGGCCAGGCCGACCCTTCCGGCACGCGCTCGGTGGTGTAGGTCATGCCTGAAGGCCCATACAGGCTGTTCGGGTCCATCTCGTACGCATCGATCCCGTACGCGGGCTTGCCGTTCGGCTTGTCGACCCCCTTGAACCTGGAGAACGAGTGACAGGTCGTGCAACCGATGCCGTCGGCATAGGCCTGCTTGGCGTCCAGCTTGGTCTTTCCTTCCATCGCCGCGACCGGCGCGTGGCACTTCAGGCAGACCGGATAGGTCCCCTTCTTGGTCTTGACCCCCTCTTCGGTCGGATCACCGATGACGTTTCTGTAGAAGGCGCCGTGGATCGGGTCCTTGAGGGCCGAGCTGTTGGCGTGCATCGAGCCCGACCACTGTGCGTAGATCTCCTCGTGGCATTGCTTACAGGCCTTGCCTTCGACGTGTTGGACGGCCTGCTCTGAAGCGGCTGCGGTCGGCGCCACGCAGACTATGGCGAGCAATGCCGCGAAACAGCCGGCGATGCGAGAAGTCATGGTTGTATCCCCCTTGTCTTCAATTCGGTGGTTA
>JASFVZ010000445.1:0-3088 GCA_050049565.1 Chromatiaceae bacterium
CAACCAGTTTGTCTTCAAAGTTGCCCCTGATGCGACCAAGCCGGAGATCGCCGAGGCGGTCGAGCTGATGTTCGACGTCAAGGTTGACACGGTGAAAACGGTCAACGTCAAGGGCAAGCAAAAGCGGTTCGGTGCGGTGATGGGTCGCCGCGGCGACTGGAAGAAAGCGTACGTCCGTCTGCAAGACGGCTTCGATATCGATTTCGCCGGTGGCGCCTGACGTCGCACGCGATTAGAGAACGGATAACACCATGGCAATCGTCAAGACAAAACCGACCTCGCCGGGCCGACGCCACGTCGTACAGGTCAAGAGCGAGGGGCTGCACAAGGGCGCCCCGCACGGCGCGCTGGTCGCGAAAAAGAGCAAGACCGGCGGCCGCAACAGCGACGGTCGGATCACGACGCGCCACAAAGGCGGCGGTCACAAACAGCGCTACCGCATCATCGATTTCAAGCGCGACAAGGATGGTGTGCCGGGGACTGTCGAGCGGATCGAGTACGATCCCAATCGCACCGCGCACATCGCCCTGATCAAATACGCCGATGGTGAGCGTCGTTACATCATTGCGCCGGCCGGCCTGAAAGTCGGTGCCGAGATCCGCTCCGGTCTCGAGGCGCCGATCACCGTCGGCAATGCGATGCCGCTGCGCAGTATCCCGGTCGGCAGCACGATCCATTGCATCGAAATGAAGATCGGCAAAGGGGCGCAGCTGGCACGCAGTGCCGGTGCCTCGGCACAATTGGTGGCGCGTGAAGGCGACTACGCGACACTGCGGCTGCGCTCCGGCCAGATGCGTAAGGTGCATTCGGAGTGCCGCGCCACCCTGGGCGCCGCAAGCAACTCCGAACACAACCTGCGCAAGCTGGGTAAAGCCGGCGCAAGCCGCTGGCGTGGCGTGAGGCCTACCGTCCGGGGCGTCGTCATGAACCCGGTCGACCACCCGCACGGTGGTGGCGAGGGTCGCACGTCCGGTGGTCGCCACCCGGTGAGCCCCTGGGGTACGCCAACCAAGGGCTACAAGACGCGCTCGAACAAGCGCACCGACAAGTTCATCGTGCGCGATCGCCGTCGCAAGTAATTTGGTGAGGGGTTAGCAGAATGCCACGTTCAATTCGTAAAGGTCCTTTCATCGACCTCCACCTGCAGAAGAAGATCGATGCGGCCCGTGAGTCCAATGACCGTCGCCCGATCAAGACCTGGTCGCGCCGGTCCATGATCAGCCCGGATATGGTGGGTCTGACGATCGCGGTCCACAACGGGAAGCAGCATGTTCCCGTATTGATTTCCGAGAACATGGTCGGACACAAGCTGGGGGAGTTCGCGCTGACGCGCAACTACCGCGGCCACGTGGGCGACAAGAAGGCGCGCTGAGGAGTCCATGATGGAAGCGATGGCAAAACTGCGCTTTGCGCGCATCTCTGCGCAGAAAGGGCGCCTGGTCGCGGATCAGATTCGCGGGCTGCCGGTCGAGCAGGCGTTGAACGTGTTGTCGTTCAGCCCGAAGAAGGGCGCGGCGATGATGAAGAAGGTGCTGGACTCGGCCGTCGCGAACGCCGAGAACAACGAAGGCGCGGACGTCGACGAGCTGAAGGTCAAGACCGTCTGCGTCGACGAGGGGCCGACCATGAAACGAATCCGTGCACGTGCCAAAGGGCGCGCGGCGCGCATTCTCAAGCGTACCAGCCATATCACTGTGATCGTGGCCGACGACTGAGCGGACGAAGAATATGGGACAGAAAGTACATCCAAACGGTATTCGCCTTGGCATCGTGTCCGACTGGACATCGCGGTGGTATGCCGACAGCGGAAGCTATGCCGACCTGTTGAACACGGACCTCGAGGTCCGCGAGTTCCTGAAGAACAAGCTCAAGCAGGCATCGGTTAGCCGCATCCAGATCGACCGGCCGGCCAAGAATGCCCACATCACGATCCACACCGCCCGCCCCGGGCTGGTGATCGGCAAGAAGGGCGAAGACATCGACGCACTGCGAAAGGAAGTCGCCGGGCGGATGGGTATCCCGGTGCATATCAGCATCGAAGAGATCCGCAAGCCGGAGCTGGATGCACAGCTTGTCGCCGAGGGTATCGCCCAGCAGCTCGAGCGCCGGATCATGTTCCGTCGTGCGATGAAGCGGGCGGTGCAGAACACCATGCGACTGGGCGCGGAAGGCATCAAGGTCAATATCGCGGGGCGGCTGAACGGTGCGGAGATCGCGCGCAGCGAGTGGTACCGCGAGGGTCGAGTCCCGTTGCATACGCTGCGCGCCGATATCGACTACGGCTTCGCCGAGGCGCAGACGACCTACGGGATCATTGGTGTGAAGACCTGGATCTTCAAGGGCGAGGTCTTCGAAGACAAGCCGGAAGAAAAAGACGCACCGGCGGCGAAGCCGGCGGCAAAAGGGTGATCGACAGATGCTGCAGCCGAAGAGAACCAAATTCCGGAAACAGATGAAGGGCCGCAACCGCGGTCTCGCCGAGTCCGGCAACAAAGTCAGTTTTGGTGAGTACGGCCTGAAGGCCACCGGTCGCGGGCGCATCACGGCGCGTCAGATCGAAGCCGCGCGCCGGACCATCACCCGCACCGTGAAGCGCGGCGGCAAGCTTTGGATCCGCGTGTTCCCGGACAAGCCGATCTCGAAGAAACCGCTCGAAGTCCGGATGGGCAAGGGCAAGGGCAACGTCGAGTACTGGGTGGCCCAGATTCAGCCGGGTCGGATGTTGTACGAGATCGAAGGCGTCAACGAAGAGCTGGCACGCGAGGCCTTCTCGCTGGCCGCAGCAAAGCTGCCCGTGCAGACGGCCTTCGTCAAACGGATGATCATGTGATGAAAGCGTCAGAACTCCAGGATAAGACCAGCGACGAGCTGAAGGAAACGTTGCACGACCTGCTCAAGGAGCAGTTCAACCTGCGTATGCAGCGTGGCACCGGCCAGTTTTCCCGGCCGCATTTGATGAAGGACGTGCGTCGCAACATCGCACGCGTCAAGACTGTTATGAACCAAAAGCGCCGGGCAGGTGAAGCATGAACGAGCAACAGGCAGCCGCGAACCGCACCCTGCAGGGTCGCGTGGTCAGCGACAAGAT
>JASFVZ010000446.1:0-3078 GCA_050049565.1 Chromatiaceae bacterium
ATGACGGCCTCATACTGACCGGCGGTCACGCGGACCGGCAATGCGATTTGTCAGAGCGCTGTCGCGACCTGCGGTCTCGTCAGTTGGGAGGTGCGGCCGGCCCGGTCCTCATTGGGTGGCTTCCACGGTGTCGTCCGACCGCGGGGATGCGGCTTTGGCAAGCTTGGGATCAGCCGGCAGGCCATACGGCAGCGTGCCATCGGCCAGCCGGGTTTGACCGCTGTCGAATACGGTCAGCAGGATCTGGTTCAGGACGCTGATATGACCGATCGCCGCGCGCGGCGGATCGACACCGTCGCTGAAGCCGTAGCGTCGCAGCCTTTCTGCAATGGTCCGGTTGCTGGTGACGATATGCACGGGTACGTTCCAGCTCGCGTTCGGCCCTGTGACACCACCGCCTGGCTGGTGATCGCCGATCGCGATCAGCACCGAGTTCCTGGCCTCGGGCTGTGCCAGGTAGCCGGTGAGCCACTCGAAGGTGTAAGCCATGGTGCTCAGGTAGCCGGAGAAGAGCCGCCGCCAGTCGATCTCGTCCGACAGGGCCGCTGCGGTCGCTTCCGGCGGAAAAGGTTCGGCGGTGGTGACCCGGGTCCAGTCCGGTTGATACGGCGGCGTCGGACGATAGGGAATGTGGCTGTTGATCGTCGGGTAAAAGACAAAGCGCGGCTTGCTGCCCGGACCCGGTGGATGCAGCTCGTTGATACGGGCGATCGAGAACTGGTCGGGCAGGTGCCACAGACCCAGCTTCGGACCCCGGTAGTCGAGGCTGGGGGCGTCGTGGTAGTGGTCGAAGTCGTAGAAATCCTCTTCCGGCCAGGCCCAGCTCATCGCCGGATACAGCCCGATGGTGCGATAGCCGGCCCGCTCGAAGGTGTCGAGCATGGTCTCGCGATCGGATGTCAGCAGCACGTCATGGCGCAGCGGGTTGGTGAGATCGATCCCGGACAGAAAACTCAGGTGTGACAGATCCGAAGCACCACCGAACGTGGCCGCGGTCACGAAGGCCGACAGGACCTGCTGGCCGTGCGCACGGGCTTCCCTCGCAAACCGTTCGCGTGCCGGGTCCATGACTTCGGCGATATCCCGGCGGTCATACGTAGTGGCGCCGTAAGACTCGAGGAACACCACTTTGACGTCAGCGCCTTGCAGTGCCTCGAGGTCTGAGTACAGAGGTGGCGACGGCGGCAGGACCTGGGCCCGCCGTGCCGGCAGCGCCGCGGCAAGCAGCAGATCGGCCTGCCGCCAGTACACGGGTAACACGGGCCCGGCGACGTAGGGCGATGCCGACGGCACCCGCATGAAGTCGGCGCTTACCAGGCCGACTGCGACGAACGTCGCCACCCAGGCAGCAGGGGACCTGAGGGCGTACGGCGCGGCCTGCTCGGCGAGCACCCGAATGGCGGCGCGAATCAGGCGGAACAGCAACCAGAACCCGATGCCGGCGCCGGCGACGATGGCAAGTATCTGCCACCAGGCCAACGCCTGGCTCGCAACGTCGAGAAACCTCGGCAGGTGATAGGCATCCCAGTAGAGGTTCATCTTGCGCCCGAGCAGCGCCGGTACCGTCACATCGGCGTATCGGCCGATCGTGATCAGCAAGACGAAGACAGTCAGCAGGGTCAGGGTGCGACGCCCCACCGCGCCGAACAGACCGACCAGCAGCAGGATCGCGAGCCAGAGCCCGACGACCTCCGGCCCGATCCTTGCCTCGGGCTGCACCCAGGGTGTTGGCCACACATTGACGAAGGTGGCCAGGAAGTTCAGCAGCAGGAAGGCCAACACGACGACCGCCATCGTCAACCAGCGGCCGTGGTCGCGCCGGTCGACTTGGATTTTCGTCGCGCTGGACAGTCGCATGGGCTACCCCGAACGGCCAAACCCCGGTCAGGGCGCCGTCTTCCCCCAACCGATATAGCCGGTGCCGAACAGGACGGACTGCATCTCGAATTCCGCGAGGTGCGCCAGGGCGAGTTCCCAGGGCGCGGCGAGACCGTCGAGCGTGGTCATGTACGGGCGGGCCTTTGCCCGGACGAGAATATTCGCCGGCGCCATCCACCAGGGCGCGTATTTCATCCCGGCAAACGCCACTCGCGCCTGCCCGCGGGCGGCTGCGAAGATCTTCTGCAGGGCCACCGGCGAGCGCAGGACGTCGTGGGTAAAATGAAACAGGACGGCGTCGAATGCCGGCATCGGGGCGACATCCTCGACCGCCGCCTCGATCAGCGTGACGTTGGACCACCCTGCCGTCGCGACGCGCGCCCGCGCCAGCTGGAGCATCTCGGGGCTGACCTCGACGCCGACGATCTCACCCGTTTCGCCGACCGCGGCGTGCAAAAGGCCCAGGCTCAGACCGGTACCGCAGGCGATGTCCAGGACCCGGTCGCCGGGTTGCAGTCCCAGCTTTTCGACCGTCCGCAGCCGTACGGGCATGGTGCGGCGCGCCGACGCATCGTATCCGGCAGCATGCTCCCGATAGCAAGCGATCGCGCGTCCTACGTCGGGTGATGTGCACTGATGGTCAAACGGCTCGACGTCGGTTGGATACGTGGCTTGGTCTGAGGACACCGTTTTCCTCGGCTCCTTGCGGTCGACGGCCGTAGTCTGAGGCAAACGGGAATCGTCTAAAAGCCGGCCCTGTCCAAGGTCAAACCGCGCGATAGCCGCGGTCAGGCTGCCAGGCTCAGCGAGCGATCCGAATCTCGTCATACCAGGCCTGCGCCGACCCGCCGGTTTGATCGGTGTCCGTCATCACGGCCACCACGGCCTCGTTAGGCGGGTCATCACCGAACAGGCGCCGGTAGTCCTCGACCAGGTTGCGCCGCTCGATGACCCATTCACCGCTGCGCTCGTTACCCGACTGCAGCGCCAGCATCATCGCGTTCGAGCTGTAGGTATTTGCCAGCTGGCTGTCCTTCGGCAGCTGGTTGGCCCAGATGTAGTTGATCGAATGGGTTCGAACAGGCAGCCAGTGCGGAAAGATCACGTACACCCGCGCGGCGTAGTCGTCACCCCGTCGGGTACGTGCATCACCGCGCTCGATCACGCCTTCGATTTTCCAACGCCATTCCAGCCACGGCG
>JASFVZ010000447.1:0-3069 GCA_050049565.1 Chromatiaceae bacterium
TGCCGGGGATGGATGGCATTGAAGCCGCTCTTCGGCTGGCCGCGCAGGCCGAGCCGCCGGCGGTGGTGTTCGTGACCGCCTACGATGAGCATGCGCTCGCCGCATTCGACGCCAACGCGATCGATTACCTACTAAAACCGGTACGCCCGGAGCGTCTCGCGCGGGCGTTGGAGAAGGCGCGCGCGCTGTCGCCGTCACAGCAGCAGGCACTCGGCGCGACGGCGTACATCAATGCAACCTACCGCGGCGGCCTGTTGAGGATAGACGTGGCCGAGGTGGTGCTGTTGCGGGCCGACAGCAAGTACGTCGAGGTCTGGCACCCGGGTGGTATCGCGCTGACCGAGGAGTCTCTGCGCGGACTCGAGGAACGCCTGCCCGGGCTGTTTCTCCGGGTGCATCGCAATGCGCTGGTCGCGCCCGCCAGAATCCGCGGGCTGTGCCGCGAGAGTGACGGACGCCTGGTACTGTCTCTCGACGGCTGTGACAGTCCGGTGGAGGTCAGCCGTCGGCATGCGCCGGAGGTGCGCGCGCTGTTGAAGCGTCAGCAATGAGGGGAATGTTAGACTGCGTCGTCAGTTGTCGGAGCAACAGTAGAGGCGCGTGCCGCGATGGCGAACAAGACCCAGGTATTCTCAGGCTTCCCGGCAACACGCATGCGGCGCATGCGCCGCGACGACTTCTCGCGTCGCTTGATGCGCGAGCATGCGCTGTCCCCGAATGACTTCATCTACCCGGTGTTCGTGCTCGAGGGCGAGGGGCAGCGCGAGCCGGTCGCATCGATGCCTGGTGTTGAGCGTCTCAGCGTCGATCTGTTGGTCGAAGAGGCGCGTCACGTCAGCGGTCTCGGTGTGCCGGCGTTGGCGCTGTTTCCGGTCACGCCCTTGTCGGCCAAGAGTGAGGATGCGGCCGAGGCCTACAATCCGGACGGTCTGGCGCAGCGTGCCGCCAGGACACTGAAGGACGCCTTGCCGGACCTCGGCGTCGTAACCGATGTCGCGCTCGATCCTTTCACAACGCACGGCCAGGACGGCCTGATCGATGCCGGCGGTTATGTGATGAACGACGAGACGGTCGACGTGCTGATCCGGCAGGCGCTGTCGCATGCGGCAGCCGGTGCTGACGTGGTGGCCCCGTCGGACATGATGGACGGTCGGATCGGTGCGATCCGCGAGGCACTGGAGGCCGAGGGATACCGCAACACCCGTATCCTGGCCTATTCGGCGAAATACGCCAGTAGCTACTATGGACCGTTTCGCGATGCCGTCGGGTCGGCGGCAAACCTTGGCGGCGGCAACAAGTACACCTACCAACAGGACCCGGGCAACAGCGACGAAGCGCTGCGCGAGGTCGCGCTCGACCTCCACGAAGGGGCCGACATGGTGATGGTCAAGCCGGGCATGCCCTATCTCGACATCGTGCGGCGCGTGAAAGACCAGTTCGGGGTGCCGACCTTCGTCTACCAGGTCAGCGGCGAATACGCGATGCACATGGCGGCGGCCCAGAACGGCTGGCTCGACGAACGGGCCGTCGTTATGGAGTCCTTGCTCTGCATCAAGCGCGCAGGTGCCGACGGTGTCCTGACCTATTTCGCACGGCGCGCCGCAGAGTGGCTGCAGGACTGAGACGGCAGCCAGGGGATACTG
This sequence comes from Chromatiaceae bacterium, assembly GCA_050049565.1. Lineage (GTDB taxonomy): Bacteria > Pseudomonadota > Gammaproteobacteria > Chromatiales > Chromatiaceae > Thiosocius. Next base: position 1,644 of record JASFVZ010000447.1, read on the forward strand.
GACCGGGCTGCCGGCAATGACGGATCGCTACGCGGTCATCGGCAACCCGATCGGACACTCGCTTTCGCCACGGATCCACGCGGCCTTCGCGGCGCAGACCGGCGAGGACATCAGCTACACCCGTCTGCTGGGCGATATCGACCATGTCGAACACGATTTCCAACAGTTCTTTGCGTCCGGCGGGCGGGGGCTGAATGTCACGGTGCCGTTCAAGGAAGCGGCCTGTCGTTTTGCCGATCGGTTGAGCGAGCGTGCTGGCGAAGCCGGTGCGGTCAACACGCTGATCGCCGAGGCGACCGGTATCCATGGCGACAACACCGACGGTGCCGGTCTGGTCAATGATCTCGCCGGCAACAACGGGTTCGCCTTGGCCGACAAACGGATCCTGTTGCTTGGGGCCGGCGGTGCGGCGCGTGGCGTGTTGCGGCCCTTGCTGGACGAGGCGCCGGCCAGGCTTGTGATCGCGAACCGCACCGCGCAGAAGGCGATCGACCTGGCCGCGCGGGCGACGGGGCTGGCCGATGTCACTGGTTGTGGCCTCGATGCGTTGCAAGGCCAGCAATTCGACCTGATCATCAATGCGACCGCGGCCGGGCTCGATGCCCAAGTCCCGCCGATTCCCGACGACTGTCTGGCCGATGGGGCATGGACCTACGACATGATGTACGGCGCTCAGCCGACGGCGTTCGTGCAATGGGGCCGCGGCCACGGCGCGGCCCTTGCACTCGACGGGCTGGGCATGCTGGTCGAGCAGGCGGCCGAGTCCTTCCGCTTGTGGCGTGGTGTCCGACCCGATACGGCCGGCGTCATCTCAGCGCTGCGTCACGAATTCTGAGCGGCTGCCGATAAGCCAGAATCAGCCCAGCAACGAGGTATCCCTTCGATGAATCGCCGTTTGCGCGCCCTGTGTGTCGCCCTGCTGCCGGTCGGACTGCTGGTGGCCTGTGCCAAGGCCCCGGAACCGATCGACGAAGGCGGGCTCCTGCAGTTTGTCCCGGCCGACACGCCGTACGCCTTCGTCAGTGGACGGCGTTTGCCAGAGACCCTGCGCGAGCGCCTGGCCGACCATGCCGCCCGGCAGCTCTCGGCGCAGCGAGTCGCATTCCGCGAATTTCAGATGGAACTCGAATCGGGCGATGCAGCGGACGATGTGCCACCGGAGCTGGCACGGGCCTTCATCGTGGCCGATGCGCTTTTCGCCGAACTCGAAGGGCGGGATACGGCGGCCAAGCTGCGCGAGCTCGGTATCGAGCCCGCACCGCTCGCGGCCTATTTCGGTGTCGGCCTGCTGCCGGCTGCCCGTATCGAGGTGGCCGACGCCGCGGCAGTGACGGCCCTGCTCGATCGTATCGAGCGGACAGCCGGCGTCGCGTCGACGCGTGGCGAACTGGCCGGTCAGGCCTACCGCCGCATCGACCTGGGGCGC
>JASFVZ010000449.1:0-3064 GCA_050049565.1 Chromatiaceae bacterium
AGCATGCGCAGTGCCATTGGAGTAAACAACCACCTTGTGACCGGACGGCAGGCTGTCGAGCGACGCATCCGACATCAAACCGGCCAGCGGCAGATTAACGGCGCCCTCGATATGACCTGCCGCGTAATCAGCGCTGTCCCGTACGTCGACCAGCACGAAGTCACGCTGGTCCTTGATCAACCAATCCGCCAGCTCGGGCACCTCGACATGGTCCTGTTCATTGGCAATGGCCTTGGCCAGTGCAGCCGCCGCGCCGACGCGATCGAACGAGGGGGAATCGCTGCAACCGGCGAGCAGCAGCGTGGCGATGATGGGCAGGAGAAGTCGGGACGTGAACCGATTCATGGGGTCAGCCTCTGCAACAGCTGGGGGTCAAACGACATGGCATAGTCGGACCAGGTGCTGTCCTGTCCGATCTCGACCATAAGGTAACGCAGCATGAAGCCTCCGGCCACGACCAGCACGGCGGCCGTCAGGCCCGATAGTCGGTTGCCGCGCAGCGCCGCCAGTTCCAGCAACAGCGGGATCACCAGGCCCGGGAGCACGAACCACAGCCAGAAAGGTACCGTGTAGTCCCCGCCCCAGACCAGGTGCAGGGCCTCGAGGTGCTGGGCCGCGCCGGTTGCCAGGCTGATCAGGAACAACGCGATCAACCCCAATTCAACGGCGATCAACCCCAGGTCCGCGCGTTCGAAAAAGCGTTTCTCGGCATGGCCGACGCCGACCAACAAAGGCAGCACGGCGGCCGTTGAGAGCCCCGAGACCAGGAACAGCGGACCCAGTACCCCCGAGTTCCAGAACGGCCGCGCGCTGAGCGCACTGAGCAGCACACCGGTGTAGATGCCCAGACCGACCGCGAGCGGAACCACCAACCAGGCGATCGACAGCCGTCGCGACTCGCTCCAGTCCAGCAGTGCAACGCCGCCCTTTATCTTCTCCAACAGACCGGCGAGCCCGGGATAACCGGCACGCAGGGTCGACAGGATCTGCATGATCATCAACGGATAGATCAATACCAGGAGCCAGGAACCCCAGGACATCGGGGAGGCGGGCTCAAAAGCGGTGTAGAAACGGAAGACATGGATCTTGTATTCGAGGTCGAGGAACAGGGTTGTCATGCCCAGTGACAACACGACCGGCGCCCAAAGGGCAAAGCGGTCGTGCGCGAACGGCAGGCTGTCACGTTTGCCGCCCAGCACGGCCCAGGCCGCAAACAGCATGATTCCGGCCGCCATCCCGCCGAGGAAAAGGTAGAACGCGATCTCCCAGGTCCAGATCCCAAGCGACGGATCGATCTTGTCGTTGTAGCGGGCGGTCACCAGCAGTTCTTCGGTCATTGGTCTGCGCCTTGGGTCCCGGGCGTGGCGGCCGGGTTCATTATGTCAGGTAGTAGACGTGCGGCTGATTGCCGGTCTCCGGCATCAGCACCTTGTAGCGGCGCTCGCGCAGCAGCCGGCTGACCGTGCTGTCACGGTCGTCGAGGTTGCCGAAGTACATGCAATGCGTCGGGCAACTCGACACGCAGGCCGGGTCGAGACCCTGGTCGACGCGATGGTGGCAGAAGGTGCATTTGTCGACATACCCCTCCGGATGCATGATCAGCCGCGCATCATAGGGACAGGCGGCGATGCAGGCCTTGCAGCCGGTGCACTTCTCGGCGGCCACCAGCACGATATTGGTGTCTCTCCACTTGTGGCTGGCACCGGTCGGGCAGCTGGTCACGCAGGTCGCGTGGCTGCAGTGGTTGCAGCGCTCGGAACGGAACTCGGTCTGGAGGTTGGGGTATTCTCCGCGCGTCGCCTCGACCACCCAGTCACGGTTCAGGCCGGCCGGTACATGGTTCTCGTTCTTGCACGCCACGACACAGTCGCCGCAACCGATACAGGTCCGGGTATCGATGACCATGGCGTAGGTCCGCATCTCAGGCCACCTCGCTCTTGACCAGGGTAACAAAGCTGGCGCGCATGCCCGTGCCGCCCATGATCGGATCGATCTTGACGTTGTGCATCAGCGCCGCGTCATCGGCGCCGACACCGCGGGCCAGGCGCTGCCGTTCATCGGTATGGCCAAAGCCATGCACGATGAAGATGGAATCCGGGCGAATCCGTTCGGTCACTCTCACCCGGACCCGGTTACTGCGCCGGCCTTCGGGGTTCTCCAGCTCGACATAATCACCGCTGACCAGGTCGTGCAGCCCGGCGGCACTTGGGTGGATCCAGACCGCGTTCTCGGGCATCAGCTCGAACAGCAATGGGTTGTTGATCGTCCGGCCGAAGGTATGCGCCGGCGCACGGCCATAGTTCAAGTGGTAGAAATCGGGCGGGGGGCGATCAGGCGGCGTGTAGCGGGGCAGGGGGTCCTGGCCGGTTTCGGCCAGCAGACTCGACCATAGCTCGATCTTGCCGCTCGGCGTGTTGAAACTGACCGCGGCGCCATCCTCGAAGTACAGTGGCGTCGTGCGCGCAAAACGCTTGAGACCGACGCGCTGCATCTCGGCGAGCGAGGAACCGACCTGCTGAAGCTGCCAGTCGAGCACGTCGCTGTAGTCCTCCCAGGGAAAGAAGGCGTCCAGGCCGAGCTTCCCGGCCAGCCGCTTGGCGATCCACCAGGCGGGTTTGGTCTCGTACCTGGGTTCGAACGCCGGCATGCGTAACGCCAGGGTCGGCACACGTTCGGCCTTGTTGCGCAGCGCGTCGTAGCGCTCGAGATAGGTGCACTCAGGCAGGACGACATCGGCATAGCCGGTGATCTCGGCAGGCATGGTATCGACCACCACCATCAGCTCCAGTGACTCGGCCGCCGCCTCGATCTGTTCGGTCGCGCCGGGCAGGGTCAATGGCAGATTGGTGGCATACACGAACCAGCCCTTGATGAAGGCGTCGTCGCCGATCGAATGATCGACAAGCTTGTTGCTGATGCCGGTCCCGACCAGCGGATAGTCGCCCTGCAATACCGATTTCCAGTCACGCCTCGGCTCCGGCGGCTTCGGTGCCGGGTACGCCGGCAGCTTGACTTTCTCCTGCGTGTAGAAGCCCCCGGGGCGTCCCCAGGAACCGAGCAACGC
>JASFVZ010000084.1:0-7365 GCA_050049565.1 Chromatiaceae bacterium
ACGTAGCCGGTATAGCGGATTCCCTGGCGATACAGCCAACGCTCGTAGTCCCAGGCCCCGGGCGACGCATAGCCGCGAGCGGCCTTCAGGCGCGCCGTGAGCTGCCAGACGTCGCCGGGCTCGAGCGGAGGCGCACCGCGCCAGCTCAGGCGAAGCCGATGCAGATCGGCCGGCGGGTCTGACCCCGGCAGCGCGTGGCGCGTCTCGAGCACGAAGCGGGTCAGCCCGGCGCGTTGTTGCGGCAGATCGCGCACCGTGCCAACGATCGACACCTCGAGCCGCCCGGTCGGCATCGCCAGCGTCGCCGGCGCGGTCAGCAGGGCGAATCCATGGGACCAGGCAAACCCGCCAATCAGCCCCACCGCAGCGAGTGTCGAGCCGCGGTACCGACCAACAGGTCGCCAGCGCTGCAGCGCCAAAAGGGTCAGGACCGCCAGCCACGCGGCGATGCACCAGGCGCCGTCAGGCAGCTGCCGGAGCTGATGAAGGGCGGCCACCCCGGCCGAAAAAAAGACTGCAAAAAGAACCACATTCCCTCCATGGAATGCCAATCGGCAGGGCCAGTCGACGTCCGTTACCCTGCCCCAGGTTAACCTACACTGAGTGGATCGTCGGTGTCCAAGCCCCCCGGGGCAACGCAGGTGTCACGCCGATAGGCTTTAATAGGGCAGTCAAGAAGCGACTCGAACGGTCGTTGTGGTAATTAACCGCGTGGCGTAGACGCCCACGTCATCCATTTATGCCAAGGCAACTGATCAAACGCTTAGTGCCCTCGCCTTCGTCGCTGAAGAAACACAGGCATCTTCGGCACCTCGGCACCTTGCTGCATGACGAGAATCTCTGGCACCTGAACCGGCGCTCGGTGTCCGGCGGCGTGGCCGCGGGCCTGTTCTGGGCGATGATCCCGATCCCGATCCAGATGGTGACCTCGGCGCTGTCGGCGATCGCCTTCCGCGTTAACCTGCCGATCTCGGTGGCCCTCGTCTGGATCACCAACCCGCTGACCATCCCGCCGGTGTTCTACATGAACTACCTGGTCGGCACCTGGCTGCTCGGCGCCCCCGCACACGTCGGCGAGTTCAAGCTCTCGATGGAATGGCTGATGGGCGAGCTCAACGTGATCTGGAAGCCGCTGGTCGTCGGCAGCTTCTTCATCGGCGTGCTGCTCTCGCTGATCGGCTATTTCTCGATGCGCCTGTTCTGGCGCTGGCACGTGCTGCGGCGCTTCCGCAGCCGCCGCGCCCAGGCGCGCCCGACGGGCAGTGCCGGTCCCTAGTCAGGCGGGTTGCAGGGAACCGTCGCACAGGCTCAGCACCCGATCCATGCGGCCGGCCAACGCCGGGTCGTGGGTGACGATGACGAAGCTGGTCGACTGCTCGCGATTCATCGACAGCAGCAGGTCATAGACCGCCCCCGCGGTCTGACGATCCAGGTTGCCGGTCGGTTCGTCGGCCAGAACGCATGCCGGATGGGTGACCAGGGCCCGCGCAATCGCGGTGCGTTGACGCTCGCCGCCCGACAGTTCCGACGGCTTATGCTGTATCCGGTTGCCCAACCCGACCCGCTCGAGCAGCGCCATTGCCCGGGCGGTCGCCTCCGCCGTCACGACGCCACGCACCAGCAACGGCAGGGCGACGTTTTCGAGGGCCGAGAACTCCGGCAGCAGATGGTGGAACTGGTAGATGAAGCCGATGCGCTGGTTGCGCACCTGGCCGCGGGCCTTCTCGCCCAGTGTGCTGAACGCCTCACCGGCAAGACGCACCTCGCCGCCGCTTGGCCGATCCAGCCCGCCGAGCAGGTGCAGCAAGGTGCTCTTGCCCGAACCCGATGCACCGACGATCGCGACCTGCTCAGCGGCGGCCAGCTCGAAATCGACATCGCGCAACACCTCGACCGGCTGCGGACCGTTGTCGAAGGTCTTGTGCAGCCCGGTGCAGCTGATGACCGCGGGACTATTCATAGCGCAGCGCGTCGGCGGGCTGGGTGCGATACGCGCGCCAGGCCGGGGCCAGGGTCATCAGCAGGCTCAAGGCGAACGCGCCGACGCCGACCAGCAGGATATCCGCCGCCTGCACGTCCGAGGGCAGCTTCGCGATGTAGTAGATGCTCGGGTCGATGAAGCGGATACCGAAGACCTTTTCAACGGTCGCCACCGCGGGCTCGATATTCAGCGCCAGTGCCGTGCCCGCCGCGACCCCGGCCGCGGTGCCTATCGCCCCGAGCGTCGCGCCCTGCACGATGAAGATCCGCATGACCTGCCCGGGCGTAGCCCCGAACGTCTTCAGGATCGCGATGTCGCTCTGCTTGTCGACCACCATCATCACCAGCGTCGAGACGATATTGAACGCGGCGATCACGACGATGAAGAACAGCAGCAGGCCCATCATCCGCTTCTCCATCTTCAGTGCCGCAAAGAAATTGCGGTGATAGTCGGTCCAGTTGAGCACCCGGTAGCGACCCTCGAGCGCCTCGGCCAGTTCGAAGCCGACCTGCCGGGCCTGCCAGACATCATCGATACGGATGCGCACCCCGGTAACCGCGTCACCGAGGCGTTGCAATACGGCAGCATCGTCGCGGTGCACCAGCGCGATGCCCCGGTCGTACTCGCCCATGCCGACTTCGAACAGCCCGACCACGGTGAATCGCTTCATGCGCGGCAGGCTGCCGGCGACGGTGACGGTGATCTGCGGTACGACCACGGTCACCTTGTCGCCCACCGAGGCGCCGAGCGTGCTCGCCAGCTCGCGTCCGAGAATGATCCGGTACTGACCGGCCTTTAGATCCGTCAGTGCGCCGGCCACCAGGTGCTCGGCGACGTCGACGACATCGGGTTCGAGTGCCGGATCGATGCCGCGGATCACCGCCCCGGCGACGTCGCGTCCGCGACTGAGCATCGCCTGCCCTTCGACATAGGGTGCGGCACCGAGCACCCGTGGGTGCTCGCCGGCCAATCGCATCGCCTCTTCCCAGTCGCTCATGCGGCCGTTCAGCGCCTGGATGTCGCCATGCGAGGCCATGCCCAGGATGCGTTCACGGACCTCTTTATGAAATCCGTTCATCACCGAAAGCACGGTAATCAGCACGACCACGCCCAGCGCGATACCCAGCGTCGAGATCAGCGAGATGAACGAGATGAAGTGATTGCGCCGACGCGAGCGGGTATAGCGCAGCCCGACGAACAGCGAGAAGGGACGAAACATGCGCGAATTAAATCACGAAACCGTCAAGCCACGACGCCAGACCGGCCCCCGTGGTTTGTCCAGCTGATAATCATGGTTAAACTCCTGAGGTAACCGGCCGATGGGGCACAGAAAGGTGTTCTGTCTGAACCATTAATCGCGCGGGAGTTCGATCATGAAGGTAACCGCTTTATTGCTGGCCAGTCTGCTCGGCGCGGCATCGTCGCTTCAGGCCGACGTGCTGCTGCTCGATGCCATCGAGGCGGCACCGCCGAACAACAGCGCCGGCCTGATGCGCCCGCGGGGCGGCTCGACGATGGACAGCGTCCGCGCCGGTTACGGTGATCCGAGTTCCACGGCACCGGCGGTCGGCGACCCGCCCATCACGCGCTGGATCTACCCGGAATACACCGTCTATTTCGAATACGACCGGGTTATCGAAGTCGTCGTCCACCGCTGACCGCGCCGCCCTCTGACATGTCCGTCCGGCTGCCGGCCGAGTGGGAGCGGCAGTCCGCGGTCATGCTGACCTGGCCCCATCCAGGGGGCGACTGGGGCGCCATGTTGCAGCCGGTCTACCGGACCTTTGCCGCGATCGGCGCCGCGGTGACCGCCGGTCAACAGCTGCTGTCCGTCTGCGCGACACCGGCGCATCACCAGACCGTCCGCGAGGCACTCGCCGCGGCCGACGCTGATCCGCAGCGACTGCGGTTCGCGATCGCACCGAGCAACGACGCCTGGGCCCGCGACCATGGCCCGCTGGTCACATTGGGCGACAGCGGGCCGGTCATCAACGATTTCGGCTTCAACGGGTGGGGTGGCAAGTTCGAGGCCGCCGATGACGACCGGATTACCCGGCGGTTGCATCACCAGGGCGTGTTCGGGTCCGCGCCACGCAAGTTGCCCGGCATGGTGCTCGAGGGTGGCGCGATCGAGACCGACGGCCTGGGCACCCTGCTGGCCACGCGCCGGTCCGTGATCGACCCGGCGCGCAATCCGCAGATGGATCAGGCGGCGATCGAGACCGTGCTGGCCGAGCACCTCGGGATCCGGCGTTTTCTCTGGTTGGACCAGGGCGGATTGAGCGGTGACGACACCGACGGCCACATCGACACCCTGGTGCGCTTCGCCGATGCGAAGACCCTGGCCTATCAGTCGGTCTCCGCCGATCATCCGGATCGTGCGGCGCTCGACGCGATGGCCGAGGAGTTGCGCGACCTGCGACAGGCCGACGGCAACCCCTACCGCCTGGTCCGGCTGCCCTGTCCGGGTCGGCAGGTCGACGACGACGGACGACCGCTGCCGGCGAGCTACGCCAATTTCCTGGTGACCAACGCCCACGTACTGATGCCGAGCTACGGCTCACCCAACGACGGCGAGGCCGCCAGCGTCCTGTCCAGGCTGTTTCCCGGGCGACCGGTCGTGTCGATCGACTGTCGTGCGATCATTCGGCAGAACGGCAGCCTGCATTGCCTGACCATGCAGTTCCCGGAAGGCCTGGCGCCGCATCCAACGCCGATTGATCAGGATCGATGACCAACGACACGCTGCGCACCGCGCTGATACAACACGCCAACCAGGGGAGCCGGGACGACAACCTCGGCCGCATCGAGCGCGAGATCGAATCCGCCGCGGCCCAGGGTGCGCGCCTGGTGCTCCTGCAGGAGCTGCACAATGGTGCCTATTTCTGCCAGGTCGAGGATCCGGGGCTGTTCGATCTCGCGGAAGCGATCCCCGGGCCCTCGACGGACAGGCTCGGCGCGCTGGCCCAACGCCACCAGCTGGTCATCGTGGGGTCGCTGTTCGAACGGCGCGCGAGCGGGCTCTATCACAACACGGCGGTGGTGCTGGACAGCGACGGCCGCCTTGCCGGTCGCTACCGGAAGATGCACATCCCCGACGATCCGGGCTACCACGAGAAGTTCTATTTCACGCCCGGCGATCTCGGTTTCGTACCGATCGACACGTCGGTCGGTCGGCTCGGGGTGCTGGTCTGCTGGGATCAGTGGTATCCGGAGGCGGCCCGGCTGATGGCGTTGGCCGGCGCCGAACTCCTGCTCTACCCGACGGCCATCGGCTGGGACCTGCGCGATGACCCGGCCGAGCGCGAACGCCAGCGCGAGGCCTGGCTGACCGTGCAGCGCGCACACGCGGTGGCCAACGGGCTGCCGGTCCTCAGCTGCAACCGCTGCGGCCACGAACCCTCGCCGACCGCGGGCGAGCCGGGCATCCGGTTCTGGGGCAACTCGTTCGCCTGCGGGCCGCAGGGCGAATGGCTTGCGCAGTCCGGGGAGAACGACGAGACGCTCGTGGCCGATCTGCCAATGGCGCGCGGGGAGCAGGTCCGCCGGATCTGGCCCTTCCTGCGCGACCGGCGCATCGACGCCTATGCCGATCTGCAGCGGCGATTCCGCGACTGAATCTTGACTGTTCTAGTAGGTTATTTATACTGCGCGGCCGGTTATTAAGGAGTTTCTTATGGATGCCGCCCAGTCTGCCGGGACGACTGCCTCGCAGCAGTTGATGTACTCGATCATCCAGCGCATCGCCACCGGACCCGATCTGTCCAAGGACATCACCGAAGAAGAGGCCCGTCTTGGCATGCAGGGCGTGCTGTCGGGCGAAATCGATCCCGTCCGGGCCGGCATCTTCCTGATCGCGCTGCGCATGAAACGCGAAACGCCCGAGGAGAACCGCGGCGTGCTGCAGGCGATCCTCGATACCCGCCAGGGTGTGGTCGCGGACGTCGACGACGTCGTCGATATCGCCGACCCCTACGATGGCTACAACCGGACCATCCCGGCCTCCCCGTTCCTCGCGCCCCTGCTGGCCGAACTCGGTATTCCCGCCGTGAGCCACGGGCTCAACGCCGTCGGCCCGAAATACGGCGTCACCCACCGGCATGTCCTGGCGGCCGCGGGCGTCGATGTCGACCTCAACAGCGCTGACGCCGCGGCCCGCCTGGCCGATCCGGATATCGGATGGGCCTATGTCGACCAGGCGCACTATGCGCCGGGTCTGCACGACCTGATCGAACTGCGCCAACGCATGGTCAAACGATCGGTGCTCACCACGGTCGAGGTGCTGGCACGACCGATCAGCGGCCGCGCCCGCACCCATTTCGTCACCGGCTACGTGCACAAGCCCTACCCGCCGGTCTACGCAGACCTCGCGCGACACGCAGGCTTCGACTCGGCACTGATCATCCGCGGCGTCGAAGGCGGGATCATCCCGTCGTTGCGCCAGGCCGGGAAGTACTTCGCGTACACCGAGGGTGGCGAAGAAGTCGGTTACGACATCGATCCCGGCATGCTGGACATCCGCCAGGACAACCGCTCCGTACCGATCCCGGACGACGTCCCGCAGACCGCCAAGGGCGAAGGTGCGGTCTCGCTGACCGACGTGCCGGCCGGGGCGCGCAAGGCCGCTGAATACGGGCTCGCCGCCCTGTCCGGTGAACAGGGACCGACCTACGATTCGCTGGTCTATGCCGGCGCACTGGTGCTCAGGCATCTCGGACGCGCCGATGACCTCGAGACCGCCGGCGCCCTGATCCGCAAGACGCTCGACAGTGGAGCGGCCGTCCAGCGGGTAAGGCCGGCATGAGCGAAGACTGGATCGCGTTGGCGCGCGCCGACGAACTCGCCGTCGACCAGATGAAGCCGGTCGAGCTCGGTGGCAAGCGCATGCTGCTGGTACGCACCGCGTCGCGCTTCTACCTGATCGACGAGATGTGCAGCCACGAGGATTACTCGCTCGCACTGGGCTGCATCAAGGGCGAGCGCATCAAGTGCTCGCTGCACGGCAGCTACTTCGACCTGGCCTCGGGCGACGCGCTGGACGACCCGGCGGATGAGCCGATCGCTACCTATCCGGTGCGTGAGTCTGATGGGCAGATCTGGGGAAAGGCGTCCGCCTGATCCGCAGCTTGCACCATGGGGTTCTGCCCTCGGGCCGCGATCACTATCTCTGCATCTCGGGCCTGCACTGCCAGCCCCAGGACTCCAGGGTTCGGACGAACTCGGTCGCTTTCTCTTCGCAGTAGCCTTCCGTGTTCCTGGCCTCCCAAAGCATGCGCGGCACAAGGTTTTCATCCGGTTTCGAGTAGAACACCTGGCACGGCAGGACCTCAGGTGCCGCCGGATAGACGATCAGCACCTCACGCGTGAGATCGGCCTGCTCGCAT
>JASFVZ010000450.1:0-3058 GCA_050049565.1 Chromatiaceae bacterium
CCTGCATCTGCTCGTGGCCATGCAGCACCGCACCGAGCATGACCTCCTCGGGCAGCTGGTCGGCCTCGGACTCGACCATCAGCACGGCGTTCTCGGTGCCGGCGACGACAAGATCCAGATCCGACTGGTCACCCAGCCCGGTCGGGCCGTTGAGGATGTAGTTGCCGTTCTTGTAGCCGACGCGTGCGGCGGCGATCGGCCCCTGGAAGGGTGCACCGGAGATCGCCAGCGCGGCGGACGTTCCGATGATCGACGGGATCTCCGGATCGACCCGCGGGTTCAGCGACTTGACCGTACAGATGACCTGGGTCTCGGCGGTGAAGGCCTTGGGGAACAGCGGCCGAATGGGCCGATCGATCAGCCGCGACGTCAGGATCTCCTTTTCCGACGGACGTCCCTCGCGGCGGAAGAAGCCACCGGGGATCTTGCCCGCCGCATAGGTCTTTTCCTGATAGTCGACCGTCAGCGGAAAGAAATCGCGGCCGCTGTCGAGATTCTTGTCGAACACCACGGTGCAGAGCACCACGGTGTCGGCCATGTTGATCAGCACTGCTGCGTCCGCCTGACGGGCGATCTCGCCGGTCTCCAGGGTGACGGTGTGCTCTCCGAACTGGAAGGTTTTCTTGATCGGGTTCACTGGAAACTCCTCAAACCGTTGATGCGGGGGCGCCTTAGCGGCGCAACCCGAGACGCGCGATCAGCGCGCGATAGCGTTCCACATCCTTCGACTTGAGGTAGTCGAGAAGCTTGCGGCGCTGGTTGACCAGGCGCACCAGGCCCTGGCGAGAATGATGATCTTTCTTGTGTGCCTGGAAATGCGGCGTCAGATCGGTAATCCGCGCAGTCAACAAGGCCACCTGGACCTCGGTTGAGCCGGTATCGGTCGCGCTCTTTCCGTACTCGTCGATGATGGCCTGCTTTTGCTCTGTGCTCATTGTCATGACATCTCTCCTGTCACTCGGCCCTTCGAGAACCCCCGACAATGAGTTCAGGCGGTTCGGGCGTGGAAAAAAGGGGCCGTGTGGCCCCCGAATCTGTGCGGTCGCGTATTCTCCCCCAAAACCGCCGGGCTGTCAGCCTTCGGTCATCAGGCGGCGCGGTGCGATCAGACCATCGTCCTGCACCTCTCCCACGGCGAGAAACGCATCGCCATGGTAGACCCGGACCCAACCTTCGGTCGGCGCCTTCGGCACCATCACGGCCTGCCCCTGACCGAGATAAAAGGCCGCATCGGCACCCACCCTGACTGCCGGCCAGTCCGCCAAGGCCGTGTCGATAGGCAGCAGCAGATCGTCCAATGCCGCATGCCCCTGTTCGGCTGCGCTCTCGACCTGGTCCATCGACACCATGGCATGGCCGGCATAGGGACCGACCCCGGTGCGCCGCAGGGCCGTGACATGCGCACCACATCCGAGCGCCTCGCCGATATCCTCGGCCAGCGTACGCACATAGGTTCCCTTCGAGCAGCGGACATGCAACTCGAACTCGGGCAGATCGACCTGGCCGAGGCTCAACTCGTGGATCGTGACCGCGCGGGGTTCGCGTTCGACCTCGACCCCTTCACGGGCCAGTTCATAGAGACGCTTGCCTTGATGCTTGAGAGCGGAATACATCGGTGGCAGCTGCAGGATATCGCCGACGAAGCGCTGCAGGACGGTCTCGACAGACCCGACCGAAATGCCATCGACGGGCCGGGTGGACAGCACATCGCCTTCCGCATCACCGGTCGCGGTCTTCACGCCCAGCAGGACCTTGAAGCGGTAGGTCTTGTCGGCGTCGAGCAGGAAGGCCGACAGCTTTGTCGCATCACCGAAACACAGCGGCAGCATACCCGTCGCCAGCGGATCCAGGCTGCCGGTGTGGCCCGCCTTGCGGGCGTCGAACAGGCGCTTGACCTGCTGCAGGGCGTGGTTGGAACTGAGCCCGAGGGGCTTGTCGAGCAGCAGGATGCCACTGACCGGCCTGCCCTGGCGACGCCGGCGACGGCCCATACCCTCAGTCTCCGCGCTTGCCGTCTTTGGCCACGGCCTGGTCGATCAGGGAAGACAGACGGTTCCCGGTCTCGATCGACTTGTCGTACACGAAGGCCATCCGCGGCACGGTGCGCAGGTTCATCGTCTCGGCAAGCCGCCGCCGCAGGAATGCAGCGGCCTTGTTCAATGCGGCTTCGGTCGGCTTGGCCTGGGCGGCATCCATCACCGTGAAGTAGACCTTGGCATGCGACAGGTCGCGCGCCACGCGGACCTCCTGCACGGTGACCTTCGTGAGCCGGGGGTCCCTGGCCTCGTCGCGCAACAGCAGTGCGAGTTCGCGCCGGACCTCGGCACCGACCCGCTCTTCACGGCCGAATTCGTTCATCCGTGTTTCAGATCTCGCCGCGGGATCAGAGCTCGCGCGCCACTTCGACGCGTTCGAAGACCTCGATCTGGTCGCCCACCTTCACGTCGTTGTAGTTCTTCACACCGATGCCGCATTCGGTGCCGGCCTTGACCTCGGTGACGTCGTCCTTGAAGCGCCGCAGCGACTCGAGTTCGCCCTCGTAGATCACCACGTTGTCGCGCAGGACGCGGATCGGATTGTGCCGCTTGACCACACCCTCGACCACGATCGAACCGGCGATCGCACCGAGCTTCGACGAGCGGAACACATCGCGCACCTCGGCGAGACCGATGATCTCCTCCTTGATCTCGGGCGACAGCAATCCGGAGATCGCCTTCTTCACGTCGTCGATGACCTCGTAGATGATGCTGTAGTAGCGCAGATCGAGGCCATGCTCTTCGATGACCCGACGCGCGGTGGCATCCGCCCGGACGTTGAAGCCGATGATGATGGCGTTCGACGTGACCGCCAGGTTTGCATCCGACTCGGTGATACCGCCGACGCCCGACGCGACGATGCGCACCTTCGCCTCGTCGGTCTCGATCTTGAGCAGGGATTCGCGCAGCGCCTCGACCGAGCCCTGGACGTCGGCCTTGATGATCAGGTTCACATAAGAGACCTCGCCTTCGGCCATCTGTGAGAACAGCTGATCGAGCTTGGCCGCCTTCTGTTCGGCCAA
>JASFVZ010000451.1:0-3043 GCA_050049565.1 Chromatiaceae bacterium
AGTTTCAGCGCCGACGAGGCAAGGTGTATTCCCCAGATGCTGCCCATCAACAGCGCCATCTGGGAGCCGATTGTCCGGATCAGCGCACCGGCTTCGTTGCGGGTCAGCGGCATGCCGTAGGTCCGCGACAGGTGGACGACCATGCTGACGTCGACCACGGCCGCCGCAATCAGGTCTGCGACCGGAACCGGATTGAGCGCCACCGCGGCACCCTTGCCGATGCACCAGGTCCGGATTACCCGCTCGCCGAGCGTGCGGCGTGCGGTCAGCACCCGGGCGGCGACCTGATCGCCCAGCTGTCCCGCGAACAGCGAAGCGTTCAGTGCCGATAGCGTCTTGCCCTCGGCGTCTAGGACCTGCCACAGCCGGTTACGCAGGGCGTCGATGTCCGGCGCCGGTTGTCGCTCGTGCTCTTCCTCGCTGCCGTCGGGCTGGATCCTGATCACGATTTGCAGTGCGGGCTGCGCGGCCGTTGTCACCAGGTCTTCCGGGGCCACCAGGCCGCCGGCGTGTCGCAGCAGCGCCTCGATCAGTGACGATCGCTGCGCGTCGCTGTACCGGTCGGCCTTATTGAGGACAAGCAGCAGCGGCCTTCGTGTATCGGTCAGGGTCCGCAGTGCCTCGACCTCGATCTGGGTCATATCGCCGTCGACCACGAACAGCACCAGGTCGGCCCGTGAGGCGACATCGTGGGCCAGTCGTTCGCGTGACTCGCCGTCGACCTCGTTGATCCCGGGGGTGTCGATCAGGAAGACGTTACCGTCGCGAAAGGATGTCCACTGACCGCGCTGGATGGTCTTGGTTTCGCCATGGAGTGGACTGGTGGCAAAACGGGATTCGCCGAGCATCGCGTTCACCAGGGCGGATTTCCCGACGCTCACCCGCCCGAACACCGCGATATGGATGTGCCCGTTCTCCAGCTTGTCGAGGAAGGCCTCGACCTCCGAGTAATCGTCGGCGAGTGCCTCACGAACCGATGCCGGTACCCGGGTGTCGGTCAGCAGATCGGCGAGACTCTCGCGTGCCAGCGCCAGATGGTCGTCACCCGTCCGCGGGGGCTTTTCCGCGTCTGGCTTGTTCGATGACCAGCCGTGCAACGCGTCGCGCAGACGATTCCAGATCTTCACCGAGTGTTTCCTCAAACTGTTTAGCCGTTTGCCTTGGATGGAACTCTCCCCGGGTGGCCAGGCTCGCCGCCAGGGCACGCCCCAGCGTTCGGAAAATTATGCCGTAGGCCACGGCGTGCAATGCCGCACCTGCAAGGGTACCAAGCCCCGGGAATGCCTTCAGCGCGTTGCCGGCCACCGCGAGCAACAAGGTGTGTGCACGCCCGACATGTTGCTGCACCAGCTTGAGAAGCAATTCGGTATCGACCTTGCTGGCCTTGGTGTCATAGACGGCCGTGAGTTCCTTGACCAGCTGGGTACCAAGCCAGCCCTGGATAATCAGGTCGCTGCCGGGTGCGACTGCGGCCATCGCCCCGATGACTGCCTTGGTGGCGTAGGAATCGACGATCTTCTCGGCCTTCTCGCGCCGCGCGACGGCCAGCGCCTGGTCGAGTTTTCGATGGGCCAGGACGAAGGTCGCACTGTCGCGGAGGTTCTCGAGGATCTCCGGCCGGTTGTCGATCATCCTTTGGATTGCGCGTGTCAGCATCCTGACGTCCGGAATGCCGGGCCGCGTCTCGGCCGACTCGGTGCCGTCCGGGTGTTGGATGATGACGGTACGTTCAGCGGCGGCGGTGGTCTGCACCAGGACCGACAGGGGGTGCTTTTCGAGGCGTTGATTGAGACGGTCAGCCAGCAACCGCGTTTCTTCTCGCGAGTAGCGATCCGACTTGTTCAGCACGAGGATCAGTGGTTTGCCGAGCGCCTGCAGATCGCTCAGCGCGGTATGTTGCCGGCGGTTGAGGTCGCCATCGATGACATAGATCACGATGTGAGCGCGCGCGGCCTCCTCGCGCGCCATGGAATCGAGTTCGCCGCCAGCCTCCTCGGTACCCGGCATGTCGGTGATCATCAGGCTGTCACCGGCCGGGCTTGACCAGTGGTAGCGCTGTAGCGCGCGAGTCGTTCCGCCGAGCACATCACTGCGAATCTCGGCATCCGGCAGTAACGCTCTTACCAGGGAGGATTTGCCGGTGGAGATCTCGCCGAACATGGCGACGTGGACCTCGCCGGCCTGCTTGCGCTGTTGCAGCTCCGCGAGTTCGCGCTCGACGGCACTGGTATCCACCCCGGCTGCCTGAGCCTCGGCCAGGGCCGCCTCGATCTCTTCGCGGGTCGGGGCGTCAGGTGGCGCAGCGTCCGTGTCGCCGGCCTTCTGCCGTCGCTTGGGCATCAGCAGGCGCCAGACGATCAGTCCGCCCGCGAGGCCGATCAAGCCTATCCCTCCCCACCACAGCGTCGCGACCCAGGGAGGGAGGGCATCCAGACGCGCATCGATCGTGAATACCGCCTCGCCAATCGCCAGTATCAGCAACAGTGAGCCGAGCGCCAGGACGACGACGGCCAGCGCGATGGCCACTCTGAGGCTGCGGGGGAGGCTCATCTTTGGCAGTTAACTATGGCGCGCAACGCTCGGCAAGCCACCGCGCGATGGCGGACGTAGGGTGCGCCCCGGTATCTCCCGGGGCGGCGGGGTCGGCGTTCAGGCGGGGGAGTAGATGGACCGGGCAGGGGACGTCACTTTTCCCTGGCGTTTCAGGTAGGCCAGGGTCTGCGCGAGGTTGTTCGCAACAACGCCTCGGTTTTCCAACTCGGCCTTGATGTCCTTGGTCGAGATCTTTTTCGAATTGCCGACGATGTCGAGCACATGCTCGGTGACACTGCCGCCGGATGCGGAGCGCCGACGGCCGGGTCCGGTCCGACCGCCGAGTTTGCGAATCTCGGCATCGATCGCCGCCAGTTCCTTGCGATGCCGGGCGGCAGCCGCGCGACGCTGCTGACGCAGCTCGTCGATCTGTGCGCGCGCGGCCTCCTGCGCTTGGGCTTCTTCCAGTTGTTCGCGCTCACGCGCCATTTCGTAGAGTTCTTCTGAGCTG
>JASFVZ010000452.1:0-3040 GCA_050049565.1 Chromatiaceae bacterium
GTAACCCTCTGCCGCGTGTCCGGCGCCGCCTTCCTGGCGACACATGATGAATCTTGGTGCCGGCTGACCCTGGCGCATGCGTCTGTTCAGCTCGACATGTAGGGGAATGACGGCACCGCCTGTGTGTCCGAAGACGACCTCGATCCCGAGTTCGGTCATCAGATCGAAGAAGAGGGCGGCACCGGTCGGGCGTGGCGGACTCATCGGGGTGTCTCAGCTGGTTTCTGCGCGTGCGGACATGATATCGCGGTCGGTGGGTCGCCCAGTCGATGCATGTCAACGCCCGGCGCATGGGGGCACTCGAAGACAGGGCAGAAGGGGGGCGGTGCCTTCGACTGAGTGCCGGCTCGGCCCGCATCCGATCTCCGACGCCCCGTTTTCCCAATGTGAAAAACTCACGTTCTTGCAGTGAACGATTCACCACAGCCCCGCGCGCATCCCACATACAGTTCCTTTACAAGGCGGCGGCTCGGAGACCTGGCGCGACCTCCAGAACAAACGGGGGGCGACGAGGCGCAACGTTGGAACCGGGCCGACCGACCGGCAAAGCGGTCGAGGCGCAGATGACGTTTCTGCGAACGCCGTCAGCCCGGCGGATAGCAGGTAGCTGGCCATGATGTCTGTTTCCGGCGTCGTCTCGGTCGCGCAACACCGGCCGACCGGCAGCGGTCACTACCGTGCGTCGATTGGTGCAGGTCCTGCGATCTCGGATTTGATTGGGGAGACGAACATGAACTATGGCAATTCGAACTCAGATACACCGCGCGGCGTGCGGGTGACGATGGACTTGTTGAGCGCCCTGCTGTTCGTGTCACTGGCATTACTGATCCAGGATTTTGTGGCAAAAGACCTGGGCGAAGGCCCTGGGGGTCAGGTCCATGAAGTCCAGGAACTGGACCCGACGACGCGGACGGTCATGGCGGTTGAGCAGCCGAAGTGAGCAATAACGCTTCCGCCCGGGGTGCCATAGCATGGAAGCGATCGAGCTGATATCGCGGGCGACGTCTCCATCGGGCGCAGGCCAGGGGGCGTCTGTAGGCGATGGCCGGTTGTGGCGGCTGGGTCAATCGCGTCTCAGGTGAGATGGCCTTCGACCGTTGGCACCGGTGTTGGATGCCTTGGTCGCGTTACGCGGTATCGATAAGTTGGCGGTCTGTTACGGAGCCGCACGCGGCGCCTTGAGGCCCGCCAAGGGGGCGGCTACATCAAGCCCATCGGGTCGATCCGGCGGTCTTTGCTTCTTGGTACCGGATGTATTCTCGGAGAACCTGCTCGTCTCAACCTACTGTTGAGGCGAAGTACCCCCGGGCCCAGAAATGCCGGCCTACGTCATTCCGCTTACGACCCGAATAAACCATTTTCCGTTGCAGCGCCCGCGGCTGCGCCTCCCGCACAGGGCGCTGCAGGCCTTCGCTTGGCTGTGCATCTTTCACGCTTCGAAGAGGTTAGTGTGGGATATCCGCTCGCTACGTTGTGTGGGAGCTGGACGCGGGTGACCGCCTCTGGCGATCCGGTGGGTGACGGGCGTTATTCCGTCACCCCGACCCGATCAGCTACAGCGCATCAAGCGGCGGTCTCAGTTAGTGTGAACAGGCCCTAGTAGGCGGCGCTGATCGTCTCGCCACTCGGGTGCCACCCAGCAGATATCGTCGGCGAACTCGACAGGATCGCTGAGCTGCTGCAGGTCCGGCGTGGCATTCCCGATAACGGTCGACGCGTTATCGACGGCCTGGGCCGCGGTCGCAAGTTGGATGGTGGCTATCGCCAATACAAAGGAAGGGATCACAACGAGTTTCATGTTACTGCTCCTGAAACAACTGTGTTGTGATCCGAAGTCTATATGACGTAATCAATCATTCCTGTGACAAAGATCATTTTGTGAGTCCCCTTTGGCTATCAATCGCATGACCTGTGTTGTGCCGCTTAGGCGGGCTCAGATCTGGAGCAGCCATTCCAGTAGGTTCTTCATCAAGAAGCCGAAGATGCCAAAGGCGAGTACGAAGAACAGGATGAAGGTGCCGAACTTGCCGGCCTTGGACTTTCTGGCGAGGTCCCAGATGATCCAGAGCATCAGCCCGATCAGGATGCCGAGGCCCCATGTCAGGCCCAGGCTGGCGATCTGCTCTTCGGTTACCTGCAAGACTGGATTCCCCTAGGCCGTATGGTGCGGCAGCCCGGAGACGTCGACGAGTTCGCGGTAGACATGCCAGGAGGCGTGTCCCATCAGTGGATACAGCACAAGGAAGCCGAGCATCCCGGTGATGAACGAGATGCCGGTGAGGCCCATGATGACCATGGCCCAGGTGACCATGGTGACGGGATTCTCGCTGACTGCACGGATGCTGGTCTGTACAGCGACCCAGGAGTCGACATCGCGGTCCGCCAGCAAAGGCATCGTGACGACGGTGATCGCAAAGGTCACCGCTGCATACAGGCTGCCCAGTATCACCCACAGCGCGAACAGCTGGTCCTGCTGCGTCAACACGTAGCGCAGGAAATCGACCGGGTCGTCGATTGAAACGTCGACGAAGAAATAGAACATGAATACCGACAGGGCAACCCACCAGACACCGATGAACACCAACAGAATGCCGAAGCGGAACAGGCAATGACTGGCGTTCTGCCAGGCCTTGATGATGTCGGCCGAGGAAGGGCTCTCGTGGTTCTGTAGCGCCCGACTGACGGCATAGAGGCCGGTCGCGAAGAAGGGCCCTACGAAAACGAAACAGGATGCCGCGATGATCACGAGTTCCCAACGCAGGAGCGTGGTGGCCAGCACTGCATAGCTGAGCAGCACGACCAGAAGGCCGTGCGCCAGACTGATGCGCTTCGCGGCAACCAGGTCGCTGAACCCCAGCTTCACCCAGGCGAAAACACGCCCCGGCCCTGCGGTGCGAATCGGCGGTGGTTGTTGAGCCGGGATCGATGTCGGGGAATCAGCGCTCATGGGGCAGATGACGTTTCACGAATGACGGGCTGCCGATACTTGCATGCGGCTTGCCGGTTCCACAAGCGTCTGGTGGGCAACGCCGGACGGATC
>JASFVZ010000453.1:0-3035 GCA_050049565.1 Chromatiaceae bacterium
CCCGCGCCAATCCCGGCCCCTCTTGCCCCGTCAGGAATACTGCCGTGAATGAAAACGTCATCGACGTCCTGATCTACATCTACGAGAACTACATGGACGGAGAGGAGTCGGTTCCGACCGACCAGATCATTCTCGAAGAAGAGCTGGTCCAGGCCGGCTTTCCCCAGGGAGAGATCAAGAAGGCATTCAACTGGCTCGACGAGCTGGCCTGGCGGCAGGGAAGCCTTGCATACGCCGACGCCCAACCCAACCGCTCAATGCGCGTGTTCAGCGAGAAAGAGGCACAGCGGATCGATCTCGAGATCCAGGGCATGCTGCTCTACCTCGAGCAGACCGGCATCCTGGATCCGATGAGTCGCGAGCTGGTCATCGAGCGTGCTATGGCGATCGAGACCGACGAACTGACCGCCGACGATGTCAAGTGGATCGTCTTGCTGGTGCTGTTGAATCAGCCGGGGCAGGAAAACGCCTTTGCCCTGATGGAAGAGCTGGTCTACAACGGCGAGCCCGTCTACCTGCACTGACCGGCCCTCGCGGCCCGAAGGGCGCGATCAGGACATTAAGCCGACGCGCATCATGCTTGACACCCGTACAGGGTGCCGGCTATCCCTATATACGCGAGACGGCAACCCAGCCGCTTTCCGAGACATACGACCCGTGACCTGACCGGCACGGGTTTTTTTGACAGACGGCAAGACGAGACAGACATGAACCTCGTGATCGTGGAATCGCCGGCCAAGGCGAAGACCATCAAGAAATACCTCGGCAAGGGCTTCGATGTGCTCGCGTCGTACGGGCACGTCCGCGACCTCGTGCCCAAAGAAGGCGCAGTCGACCCCGAGCAGGGGTTCGCGATGAAGTACCAGGTCATCGATCGCAACGACAAGCATGTCAAGGCGATAACGACCAAGCTGAAGAATGCTGAGGCCCTGTACCTGGCGACTGACCCCGATCGCGAAGGCGAGGCGATCTCGTGGCATCTCTATGAACTGCTGAAGGCCAAGCGGGCACTGAAGGACAAGGCGATTCATCGGGTGGTCTTCAACGAGATTACAAAGAAGGCCGTGCAGGACGCAGTCGCACACCCACGCGACCTCTCGATGGACCTGGTCAACGCCCAGCAGGCGCGCCGCGCGCTCGACTACCTGGTCGGCTTCAATCTGTCGCCGCTGCTCTGGAAGAAGGTACGCCGCGGGCTCTCCGCCGGCCGCGTGCAGAGTCCGGCACTGCGACTGATCTGCGAACGCGAGGACGAGATCGAGGCGTTCAAGACCCGTGAATACTGGACGATCGAGGCCGACAGCGAAAAAGGCGGCCAGGCGTTCGTTGCCAAGCTGACGCACTTCGATAACGAAAAGCTGACCCAGTTCTCGGTCACCGACGAGACCCGTGCGAAGGATATCGAGCGCGTGCTCGCCCAGGCCGCAAAAGGCGAACTGGTCGTGCTCAAGGTCGAGAAGAAGCAGCGCAAACGCAACCCGGCGGCGCCTTTCACGACGTCGACCCTGCAACAGGAGGCCGCGCGCAAGCTGGGATTCACCGCGCAGCGAACCATGCGGATCGCGCAACAGCTCTACGAGGGCGTCGACATCGGCAATGGGGCGGTCGGCCTGATTACCTACATGCGGACCGACTCGGTCAATCTGGCCGATGACGCGCTTACCGAGCTGCGCGGCTTCATCGCCGACAAATACGGCGCCGACCAGCTGCCGAAGGCTCCGCGTCAGTTCAAGACCAAGGCCAAGAATGCGCAGGAGGCCCACGAAGCGATCCGGCCGACCTCGATCGTCAATCAGCCGGACGAGATCGCCCGGCATCTCGACAAGGATCAGCTCAAGCTCTACAGCCTGATCTGGAAACGCACCCTGGCCTGCCAGATGCTGCACGCGACCATCGATACCGTGTCTGCCGACCTCGGGGCCGGCGAAGGCAACGTGTTTCGCGCGACCGGATCGACCATTGCCAAACCGGGCTTCATGCGCGTTTACCTCGAAGGGACGGACGATGCCAAGCCGGGCGACGGCGATGAGAAGATGCTGCCGGCGCTGACCGAGGGGGAGCGGGTATCCCTGGTGAAGATCCGCCCGGAACAGCATTTCACCGAACCCCCGCCCCGCTACAGCGAGGCCAGCCTGGTCAAGGCCCTCGAGGAGTTCGGCATCGGCCGCCCGTCGACCTATGCATCGATCATCTCGACCCTGCAGGATCGGGAATACGTCGAGATGGACAAGAAGCGCTTCATCCCGACCGACGTCGGTCGCGTGGTCAACAAATTCCTCACCAACTATTTCACGCAGTACGTCGACTATGACTTCACTGCGCGTCTCGAGGACGAACTGGACGCGGTATCACGCGGCGAGGAGGACTGGGTGCCGCTGCTGGAGAAATTCTGGCAACCGTTCAAGGACCGGATCGAACACACCCAGGAAAACGTCCAGCGATCGGATGTCACCCAGGAAAAGATCGACGAGAAGTGCCCGAAGTGCGGCAGCCAGCTGGCCAAGCGGCTCGGACGCAACGGCAGCTTCATCGGCTGCACGGCCTACCCGGACTGCGACTATACGCGCAACATCGACGATGACGGCAGCACCGGCGCCGAACCGGAGAAGGTCGGGCGCGACTGCCCGGAATGCGGGTCGGAGTTGGTATTCAAGCAGGGGCGTTACGGTAAATTCATCGGCTGTTCCGCCTACCCGAAATGCCGCTTCATCGAACCACTGGAGAAACCGAAAGATACCGGTGTCACCTGTCCGAAGTGTCATAAAGGGACGCTGATGCAGCGCAAGTCCCGACGCGGCAAGATCTTCTACTCCTGCTCAACTTACCCAGGCTGCGACTATGCCGTGTGGAACGAACCCGTGTCGGAGAACTGTCCGTCCTGTGGGTGGCCGGTGCTGACGATCAAGACCACCAAACGCAGCGGCACGCAGAAGGTCTGCCCGCAACAGGAATGCTCGTTCGCGGAAGCGTATGAACCGCCGCTCGAGGAGAAGGCGGCGGCGGAGCAATAGCAAAGGGCTGCGCAATTGCTACTT
>JASFVZ010000085.1:0-7316 GCA_050049565.1 Chromatiaceae bacterium
CCCGAGTCGCCACCCAGCCTATGAAACGCAGTCGCCTGATCTACGCCAGCACCGCGACCGCTGACGTGGTTTCCAATGAAACCCTGAACGACCTTGCCGACAAAGCCGCCAAGGCGAACACGGAGCGACACATCACCGGACTCCTGATCCTCAGCGGCAACCGCTTTCTCCAGGTGCTCGAAGGCCCGCATCGCCACGTCAATGCCCTGTACCGCAACATCGTAAGAGACCCTCGGCACCACGACGTCGAGCTGGTCAGTTTCGAGCCGGTCGATACAGCCTATTTCGACGACTGGAGCATGCGCCTGGTCGACCTCTACGACCTGCCACGTCAGCCGCGTGATTACCTTGCCGCCAAATACCGCCACAAGGACGGCAACATCCTGATCCCCGAACGACTGCATGAGGTCTATGCACTGCTGCTCGACGCCAAGGCCCTGTGCCTGTCGGCACCCTGGCAGCAGCCCAGCGCTGCCGGCGAGAGGACCAAGGAGACAGCGCCGGGCACCGGACGCTAGCGGGCTGCGCGGCGCTGCGATACCAGCCAGCAGTCTCGCGGCGGGTTCGCCGTCCGATCCCGAGGCATGGGCGGCGGAGGAGATGGCCGAACCCTGGATCGACGGCGATGTGCCTTCGGCCGGTCTCGTCAGACCGGCCACCGACCCCGAACTTGGCTGAATGTTCGAGGACCCGGCGGAAGCGTCAGGCCCCTTACCACCATCAGTCGGACCTGCCGCCCAAGATCTCGCGAGGGCCTGCCGTCAGGGACGCCGGAACCATGACTAAGGTTCGTACGCGAGGTTCGGCGCGAGCCACTTCTCCATGACCCGTACATCGAGCCCTTTGCGCCGCGCATAGTCCTCGACCTGATCGCGGTTGATCTTGCCTACGGCAAAGTAGCGCGCACGCGGGTGGGCGAAATACAGACCACTGACCGCGGCCGTCGGTACCATGGCCTTGGATTCGGTCAACCAGATACCGGTGTTGGCCTCGGCATCGAGTAGCTTCCAGAGCAGGTCCTTTTCCGTGTGATCCGGCGAGGCCGGATAGCCCATCGCCGGACGGATCCCGACGTACTGTTCGGCGATCAGGGCCGCATTGTCGAGCGACTCGTCGGGCGCATAGCCCCATATCGTCTTGCGCACCTGCTCATGCAGCCACTCCGTAAGGGCTTCGGCCAGACGATCGGCCAGCGCCTTGAGCATGATGCCGTTGTAATCATCGTGGTCCTTTTCGAAGATCTCGAGCTGGGCGTCGATACCCAATCCGGCCGTTGCAGCGAAACCGCCGATATAGTCACCGATGCCCGAGGACTTCGGCGCGACGAAATCGGCGAGGCACTCGTTGAATTTACCCTCGGGCTGGCGACCCTGCTTGCGCAGGTTGTGCAGCGTGGTGGCGAGTTCAGCGCGCGTTTCGTCGGTGTAGACCTCGATGTCGTCACCCACCGAGTTGGCCGGGAACAGGCCGACCACGGCCCGCGCCTGCAACCAGTCCTCGGCGACAATCCGTTCGAGCGTTGCGCGCGCGTCGGCGTACAGCTTGCGCGCCTCCTCACCCTTGTCGGGATCATCGAGAATCTTCGGAAACCGCCCCTTCAACTGCCAGGCGTGGAAAAAGAAGGTCCAGTCGATGTAGGGCAGCAGCCGCTCGATATCGATGCTGTCGAGCAGGGTGATACCCAGCTTGTTGGGCACCGTGATCCGGGTTTGCTGCCAGTCGATCGGCGTCGCGTTGGCGCGCGCATCATCGATTGGGATGTTGTTCTTGGCCTCGGTTCGCGCCGCTCGATCGAGCCTGACACTGTCATATTCGTCCCGCAGTGCCGTGAGAAACCCGTCCTTCTGGGCCTCGGACAGCAGCGAACTGGCGACACCCACGGCACGCGAAGCGTCCGCCACATAGACCGCACCATGGGCGTAGTGCGGCTCGATCTTGACCGCCGTGTGGGCCTTCGACGTGGTCGCGCCACCGATCAGCAGCGGGATCTCGAAACCCTGCCGGGTCATTTCCTTCGCGACATGCACCATCTCGTCGAGCGACGGCGTTATCAGGCCCGACAGACCGATGATGTCGACGCCCTCCTCGCGCGCCCGGGTCAGGATGGTCTCGGCCGGCACCATGACACCGAGATCGACGACCTCGTAGTTGTTGCACTGGAGCACCACGCCGACGATGTTCTTGCCGATATCGTGTACGTCGCCCTTGACGGTAGCCAACAGGATCTTGCCGTTGGTCTCGACCGCGCAGCCGGCCTTCTCCGCCTCGAGGTAGGGTTCCAGATAGGCCACGGCCTTTTTCATCACGCGCGCCGACTTCACGACCTGCGGCAGGAACATCTTGCCGGCGCCGAACAACTCGCCGACCACGTTCATACCGTCCATCAGCGGCCCCTCGATCACCTCCAGCGGTCGCGCGAACTGCTGGCGGGCGGCCTCGGTATCGTCATCGATGAATTCGGTGATGCCCTTGATCAGCGCGTGCTGGAGGCGCTTTTCAACCGGCCAGCCGCGCCACTCGACATCTTCGACCGTCTCGGTCTGGCCCTGGCCGACGTACTTGGGCGCCAGATCGACCAGGCGCTCCCCTGCCCCCGGGTCCCGGTTCAGCACGACATCCTCGACCGCCCTGCGCAGCTCGTCGGGCAGATCGTCGTAGACCGCCAGCTGACCGGCGTTGACGATCCCCATGTCCATCCCGGCCTGCACGGCGTGGTAGAGAAAGACGGCATGGATCGCCTCGCGGACCGGGTTGTTGCCACGGAACGAGAACGACACGTTGGAAACACCGCCGGATACCAGTGCATGTGGCAGGGTCGCCTTGATCTCGCGGGTCGCCTCGATGAAGTCGACGCCATAGTTGTCGTGTTCCTCGATACCGGTGGCGATCGCGAAGATGTTGGGATCGAAAATGACGTCTTCCGGTGGAAAGCCGATATCGTCGACGAGGATGCGGTAGGCACGCGTACAGATCTCGACCTTGCGGGCCCGGGTATCCGCCTGGCCCTTTTCATCGAAGGCCATGACGATCACCGCCGCGCCGTAGCGCCGACACAGCTGCGCCTGGTCGCGAAACGGCTGTTCGCCCTCCTTCATCGAAATCGAGTTGACGATCGGCTTGCCCTGGCAGCACTGCAGGCCGGCCTCGATGATCTCCCACTTGGACGAGTCGATCATCATCGGCACACGTGCGATGTCCGGTTCGGCCGCCACCAGGTTGAGGAACCTGACCATGGCCGCCTTGCCGTCGAGCATGCCCTCGTCCATGTTGACGTCGACGATCTGGGCGCCGTTCTCGACCTGTTCACGGCAGACATCGAGTGCCTGTTCATAGTCCTCGTTGAGGATCAGGCGTTTGAATTTGGCCGAACCGGTGACGTTGGCACGCTCGCCGACATTGACGAAGTTCAACAGGGCATCGATGTTGAGCGGTTCCAGTCCCGACAGGCGGCAGGCCACCGGGATCTCCGGGGGTAACCGGGGCGCGACCCCGTCGACCGCAGCGGTGATCGCCGCGATATGTTCCGGCGTGGAGCCGCAGCACCCGCCAACGATGTTCAGGAATCCGCTGCGCGCCCATTCGCCGACCTGGGCGGCCATCTCATCCGGACCCAGATCGTATTCGCCAAATTCGTTCGGCAGTCCCGCATTCGGGTGGGCACTGACGTGGCAGTCGGCGATCCGGGACATCTCCTCGACATACTGGCGCAGCAGGTCCGGCCCGAGTGCGCAGTTGAGCCCGATCGACAATGGCTGCGCATGCCGCAGGCTGTTGTAGAACGCCTCGGTCGTCTGTCCCGAGAGGGTTCTGCCGGAGGCATCGGTGATCGTGCCGGAGATCATCAGCGGCGGCCGCCGCTCGCCGCTCAGCGCGTGGTCGGCGAAGTAGCGCTCGACCGCGAACAGGGCGGCTTTGGCGTTCAGGGTGTCGAAGATCGTTTCGACCAGCAGGATATCGACGCCGCCCTGCAACAGGGCGTCGGTTGCCTCGTAGTACTGCTCGACCAGCTCCGCAAACGAGATGTTGCGAAAGCCCGGGTCGTTGACGTCGGGCGAGATCGACAGCGTGCGACTGGTCGGGCCGAGCACGCCGGCGACGAAGCGGGGCTTGTCCGGCGTGCTGAACCGGTCGGCCGCCTCGCGCGCCAGCCGGGCCGCGGCCAGATTGATTTCGTGGGCCAGGTCCTGCATCCCGTAGTCCGACATCGAGACGCGGGTACCGTTGAAGGTGTTGGTCTCGATGATGTCGGCACCAGCCGCCAGGTACTGCTCGTGGATACCCTGGATGAGCTGTGGCCGGGTCAGCGCCAGCAGGTCATTGTTGCCTTTCAGGTCGGACGGCCAGTCGGCAAACCGCTCGCCGCGGTAGTCGGCTTCCGACAGGCCATGGCGCTGGATCATCGTCCCCATCGCACCGTCCAGAACAAGGATGCGCTCCGACATCAGATCGGTGAGGCGTTGGTGACAACTGATGGACATGGTGCTCGGGCTTATCGAAAACAGCCGCCAAGTATAACGACGGGACAAGGCGCCTGCCGACTTTCCGACGACCCGGCTGAGGGGCATGAATTGCGCGGTTTGTCCGCAAATGCAGCTTTTGCCGCACAGCCGGTCCGGCGTGTGGTTAGAATGCCGCCGCGCGGCGTCGTCGGATGCCGCAACGACGCATGTCTAGAGGAGGTAACACGATGGCAGAACTGTTTTCCGCGGACTGGATGAACAATCTGAAGGACGCCTGGAACGCCGACCCGGAGGTCAAGGACAAGCTGGCTGAGATCGGCTTCAATTCGGTGATCACCTGCGGATTCAAGAACGAGGACCAGCCGCGCGGCGTGTTCGTCGTCGAGAACGGAGAGTGCGTTCGCGCCGGTGACTATGACGGCTCGACCCCGGATTGGGACATGCGCGCGGACCGCGACAACTGGCTCAAATGGGCCCATACCGGCATCGGCATGACCGGTCTGGGTACCGCCTTTGCGATGGGAAAGCTCAAGTTCCTGGCCGGTGATTTCAAGGGCATGATCAAGGACCCGCGAATGGCCGGCCCGTTCGTCAAGAGCTTCGCACTGATGGGAAAGATCGAGACCGAGTAACACCCGGACTCCAACCTCAGGACAGAACCGGGCCCTCGAGCCCGGTTTTGTTTTGCCGGCCCTGTCACTCGATCCACGGATTGGTGCGGCCCTGGCGCGCCTCGATCAGCCGATTGCGCTGCCGCTCGCCGTCGTCCGGCGGGTCCTCCCGATGCCATGACTCGAGCAGCCGACGCTGGCGCGTATAGATCTCCAGCCCGTACTCATCCGACATGTAGAGCATGGACCGGGCGATGTCGCCACGCACCTCCGGGCGCGGTTCGACGCCACGGCGCCGGTGATCGATCTCCAGATCGCAGCCCCGCTCGATGTGACGTTCGCCGGGGATCTCGCGATAGGGGTAACTGCCACGGGCCTTGTTGAGGTCTTTCCTGGCCGGGTACATGTTGTGCATGTCCGACTCGATCTCGTTGAAGCGGTCGCTGTTGCGCCGGCAGGCCTGGCGATCGCCGCAGCGCAGGGCGCGGGTCACCCAGGCCATCGGATAGACATGCTCGATGTTGTAGCGGCGATCGTGCGCGGCGAAGGTCGACCCGCAGTACAGGCCCTGACCGCCGTCCGGGTAAAGGGTGCGCCAAAATTCGGGAATTGTGTCGAGATAGCCGGCAGGTTCGGCACTGCAGCCGATTGCCGGCAGCAACAGGATCAGAAACGCGACACGCTTCACAGGGCCTCCTTTCAAGTCCCGCCCGAGTCCGGGATAATCACGGGTCGATTCTACCGAAGATACGAGAAAACCGTGCCGATCGACGCTCCAGAACTAGACACCGAGGCGGCTGAGTCGGCGCCGAAGAAGCGCCGGGGACCCTGGCCGCTGATCGTCGTCGTCCTTGTGCTGACCCTGGTCGCGGTCTGGCTGGTGCCCAGCGAAACGCCGACCGAATCCGAGACCGCCGACGAGGCTCAGCCGCCCAGCCTGCTCGAATCGCCAGCGGTCGCACCTACGGCCGAGCCGCCCGCAGCCGAGGCCGAAGCAAAGCCGGTGATCGACGACCGGCCCGGCGCCAAGGCCCGCGCCCTGATCGCACAGATGCGAAGCAGCAGTGACCTTTCGCTCGACGACCTCTACGCGGAAGCCAAGACGGCGCAGGCCGCCGGCGAACTGGCGGATGCCTACCTGCTCTATTTCTACGCTGCCCGAGAAGGACACGGCGGGGCCGCGATGACACTCGCACAGCAGGCGGACCCGGCATACCACAGCGCCGGTGAGAGCGTTTTCGAGACACCCGACCTGCTGCAGGCGCACAAGTGGTATCAGGCGGCTGCACAAAGCGGCAACGACGACGCCTGGCAGGCGCTCGAGGCGCTGCGTAAACGGGTCGACCAGATGGCGGCCGACGGCGATCCAACCGCGCAGCGCATCGCCTTGATGTGGCAACAATGATGATAATGACGAAATTCCTGAAAACGGCGGCACTCGCCGCCCTGTTCGGCGCACTGCTGGCACCGGCCGCGGCGGCCACTGAACCCCTGTTGATCCCCGGAAAACAGGCGCTCTACCAGCGGGTGCTGGCGATTCCGGGCGCGCGGCTGTCGGAAGCGCCCGGCGCCGCGACCAACGCTGACGAGGTGACGCCTTTTACCGCTTTCTACGTCTATGCCCGACGCAACGAGGCCGCGCAGGACTGGTTGCAGGTCGGCACCGACCGACACGGCGGTGTCGCAGGCTGGCTGCCCGCAAAACAGAGCATTCCATGGAACCAGGGGCTGACCGTGGCGTTTCGCGAGCCGATCGGGCACGACCGCGCCTTGTTGTTCGATGCGGCGGAGGCGGCCCGCGGCCTTGCCGAATCGCGCGACATGGACCGCTACCAGGCCCTCTACGACGCCGCCGTTGCCGGCGAGACACCGGCCGATTCACCGGTCCTCGCGATTCAGCCGCCCGGCCGACTGGATCTGCGCGAGGATTTCTACCTGGTCCCCATCCTGCAGCATCAGGACCTGTATGTCGGCAGCGAACGGGCCAGGCTGCTCGAGGTATCGAGCGTGCCACTGCAGTCCCCGACGGACGTTGACCCCGACCCCGCCGGCAGCGAGCAACCGGCCCCCGAAAGCGCCGGGGCGGCCGGTGAACCGAACAACGGCTACCGTGCCGGACTGGTCTTCGCGATCGATTCGACCCTGTCGATGGGTCCCTACATAGACCGCACCCGCGAGGCGGTGATGAAGATCTACGATGCGCTGGGCGATGCCGGGCTGCTCGGCAACGTGAACTTCGGGCTGG
>JASFVZ010000454.1:0-3029 GCA_050049565.1 Chromatiaceae bacterium
CCGCAGCCACAACCGGCTGCGGATGCCGTGGCCGTGGTCGGGCAGCCAACGCTGCCGGCACCGGCACCGGCAGTAGCCGAGGCGCCGACCGCGGTCGACAGCGCGCGAGAGTCTGATCCGGCCGCTGCGGCGCCCCAGGTGGCCGCATCCGCCGCCGCGAAAGCGCCCCAAAGTGGTGCAGATGTCACCGGTGCAGGGGGCACACCGGAACGACGGGGCCTGGCTGAGTCGGCCAACGCACCGGCACCGGTCGAGGAACGGCGGATCGCAGCCGTTGCGCCCGTGGAATCCCGGCCGGCAGTCGTTGCACCGCCGGCGCCCAGGGCCGTCGCCGTGGCGCCGGCGGAAGACGGCGGTCCCGCGCCGGTCGAGGAGCGCACGCCGCTGGCCGCGGCGCCGCAACCGTCCAGGCCGGCGGCTGCACCGCCGCGGACCGGGGAGTCTTGGCTGAACTCGCGGGCACCGAATCACTACACGCTGCAGCTGGTCGGCGCACGAAATCGCGCAGCTATCGATAAATTCGTGCAAGATCATGGAATTCCGGCGCCGTTCGCGGTCTTTGAGCGACAATTGAACGGGGCGCCCTGGTTCTCCCTGGTCGCGGGCGACTACCCGAACCGGGACGCGGCGGTTGCCGCCCGGGATCGACTCCCGGCCGCCCTGGCCGGCACCGGCGTCTGGCCGAGAACCTTCGAATCGATCCTGACGGCGCGCTGATCCGGCCAAAAAGCCGCGTCAGCCCGAGGGTTGGCCCTGGACGACCAGCCACCCCAAAACTGGTTGGCCGGCCCCGGTTAAAGTATCCTTTCCAATCCGATCGGCCATGGGTCCTGCGACCCGTGCCGCGTGTGGCACGCCTCATGCAGCGGCATTCCGGATGGTCTGCGACGCGGCGGATCGGAACGTGACGAAGCGGTTACCGAGCAGTTGCCGCGGCGTCGAAACCCCAAAAGCAGATCCTTGCGCCAGGCGCAGCCAATCGGTGCGCGCCCAGGTGTGGGGCCTGGTGACGACGAGATTCAGATCGAGGTACGCGATGACTCACAATGCACTGCCGCCGAGACACGGCCTGTACGACCCGGCGAACGAGCACGACGCCTGCGGCGTCGGGTTCGTCGCGCATATCAAGGGTGAGAAGCGTCACGAGATCGTTCGCCACGGCCTGACGATCCTAGAGCGCCTGCATCATCGCGGCGCGGTCGGCGCCGATCCGCGCGCCGGTGACGGGGCCGGGCTGTTGCTACAGATTCCGGACGCGTTCTTCCGCGGGGGGGTCGGATTCGATCTGCCGCCGGAAGGTGAATACGCCGTCGGTATGCTGTTTCTACCCAGGGACGAACAGGCCCGGCACGAGGCCGAAAAGGTGGTCGAGGGCTTCGTCGCCTTCGAGGGGCAGCGCCTGCTGGGCTGGCGGGACGTGCCGGTCGACAATAGCGGGTTGGGCTACAGCGTGCTGCCGACCGAGCCGGTGATCCGCCAGGTGTTCGTGGGTCGCGGCGAGAAATGTGCCGACCAGGATGCCTTCGAGCGCAAGCTGTTCGTGATCCGCAAGCAGATCGAGAACCGGATCCGCGAGATGACGCTGGAGGGAAAGGAGGCGTTCTACTTCACCTCGTTCTCCTCGCGCACGATCGTCTACAAGGGCATGTTGCTGGCGGCGCAGGTCGGCGAGTACTACCAGGACCTCGACGACCAACGCATGGTCTCGGCGTTGGCGCTGGTCCATCAACGCTTCTCGACCAATACCTTCCCGACCTGGGATCTTGCCCACCCGTTCCGCATGATCGCGCACAACGGCGAGATCAATACCCTGCGCGGCAATGTCAACTGGATGGCGGCGCGCCGCGAGTCGATGGCCTCCGAGATCCTCGGCAAGGATCTCGACAAGATCTGGCCGCTGATACCGGAGGGGCAGTCGGATTCGGCGTGCTTCGATAACGCCCTGGAACTGCTGGTGGCAGGGGGCTATTCGCTGTCGCACGCGATGATGATGCTGATTCCGGAGGCCTGGGCCGGCAACCCATTGATGGACAAGGAGCGGCGCGCCTTCTACGAGTACCATGCCGCGTTGATGGAACCCTGGGACGGGCCGGCTGCCGTCGCGTTCACCGATGGCCGCCAGATCGGCGCGACGCTCGATCGCAACGGCCTGCGACCGGCCCGCTACCTGGTCACCGACGACGACCTGGTGGTGATGGGCTCGGAGATGGGCGTGCTCGAGATCCCCGAAAACACCATCATCAAAAAATGGCGCCTGCAGCCCGGCAAGATGTTCCTGATCGACATGGAGGAAGGCCGGATCATCGACGACGCCGAGGTCAAGGCATCGCTGTCGACCGCCAAGCCCTATCAGGACTGGCTCAACGAGACCCAGATCCACCTGCATGACCTGCCGCACGTGGTCGGCGCCATGTCGCCCGACCCCGAGACCCTGTTGGACCGCCAGCAGGCGTTCGGCTATACCCAGGAGGACATCAAGTTCCTGCTGACGCCGATGGTACTGACCGGCCAGGAGGCGATCGGCTCGATGGGGGCCGACAATCCGCCGGCGGTACTGTCGAGCCGGCCGAAGCACCTGTCGAACTATTTCAAACAACTGTTCGCTCAGGTCACGAATCCGCCGATCGACCCGATCCGCGAAGAGATCGTGATGTCGCTGGTCTCGCTGATCGGTCCGCGCCCCAACCTGCTCGGTCTCGACACGGGCGGCGAGAACATGCGCCTCGAGGTGCACCAGCCGGTGCTCACCAACGAGGACCTCGAGCGGATCCGCAACATCGAGGACAACTGCAAGGGCTTCCGGACCCGCACGCTGCGCATCACCTACCCGGCGGCCGAGGGCGAGGCGGGTATGGGGCCCGCGCTGCAGGCGCTGTGCGAGGCGGCCGAGCAGGCCGTGCGCGACGACTACAACATCCTGATCCTGTCCGACCGTCCAATCGATGCCGACAACATCGCCATCCCGGCCCTGTTGGCGACCTCGGCCGTGCACCATCACCTGATCCGCTGCGGTCTGCGGACCGACTCCG
>JASFVZ010000456.1:0-3026 GCA_050049565.1 Chromatiaceae bacterium
CCCGCCACCCGGCGTGGCCGTGCCCAGGATGACGGGGGTGCGATCGGCCGCCAGTCCAGGCTGGAGCGCTGCTGCAATCAGGAAGACGCTGAAGAGAATAAGGCGCGGGAATGACATCTCGGACCCCTGCTTTTATTGTCGCTCAACGCAGCAGCAACTAATCCCGGCTGGCGGCGGCCGTGGCAAGTCCTGCCAGGGCCTTCGACATCCCGGATACGACGGGGCAACTGACGGTGGCGTGACGCCCCGCCAGGAACGCCGGGTCGTTGTAGCCGACCCATACCCGGCCATCGCCGTCCTGCCACACAAGCGCCTTCAACGGCAGGTCTATGCCGACGGTCTGCGCGCACTTCATGAACGGTGTCCCACCCTTGGGGTTGCCGAATATCAGCAGCTCTGTCGGGCGCAGTTCCTCACCGATCGAGGCAGCCCCGGCGGCATGATCGATCCTGGCGAACACCTTCAGGTTCTTTTCCGAGACGGCAGCGACCAGGCGATCCATCGTCTCATCGGGCGGGTATTGGCTCTCGACCTTGATCAAGCCGTCTGCGGCATGTGCAGAGGCTACGGCAACAGCCATGAGCAATACGGAAAACAATCGATTGATATTCATATTACCTCTCTTTGATCCACTAATGATGCTGACTGCGACTACAGTTCGTCGAGCCAATCCCGCACAGACCGCAGAAGATCTTCCTCTTCTCCGTCAAAGAAGTGATCGGCGCCGTCGACCACGCGCTGCCGGAAGGCCGGCGTGCCTGTCGCCGCAGCAGACCGGGCGGCGCTACTCTGCAGCACCTGGGGCAAGTCCTCGCTGCCGTAGAGATCCAACAGGGGTGCCGAGACCTTCGGCAGATGCGCGAGATTGTCGGCTGCCGTGCCGCTGATCCCGGGCCCCATACCGATGGCAACGAATCCGTCGACCTCGCGGCCTGTTTCGGCAAGATAGTAAGCGGTCATCGTCGCGCCCTGGCTGTGCGCGATCAGCACAATGGTCTCCGCGCCCTGGCCTGTCAGATAGTCAAGAGCCGCATCGATCCGGCCGGGTACGCCGTCGTAGATCGCCGGATAGTCGGCGTCCTCGGCCTCGTTGGGCAGGACCGGCATCTGAATCGAGAGCGTATGCCAGCCGTTTTCCGGCAGTCCCACGCGCAGGGGCAGAACCACAGTCGACCAGTTGGGATGCACCCCCGTGCCGTGCATGATCACGGCGGCACGCGTCAAAGCACCATCCGCGGCGGGCGTCTCGAGTGCGAGGAACTCCGATCGACCGTCGTCCAGGTAAACGGCATCACCGTCCATCAGGAAATCCACGATCTGACCTGCCCAGCGCGCTTCCTTCTCCAGGTCAGAGGCCAAGACACCTGTGGCACTCAAGATGCCCAGGGCGAGCACTGCTGTTGCGGTTCTCGTCATGTCACGCGCCCCAGAGATCCGATCGGCATCCCTCGTTATCTTCTTCGCACACCGGTCTTCGTTTCATGCTGGCGTCGGCGAGCTCAGTTGCAGCCCGACAGGCAGCGGCCCGCGCCATCGAACGCCATGGTCAGGTCGCTGAGGGGCACATGCACCGGCGTACTGGTCGCCGCGATGAACTGGGCGGTCCGGGTACCATCGACGACCTTTCCGTCACTGGTCGCCGCCTCGTTCGCGTGCGATGCGATGACCGCAGCCGGCTTGACCAGTTCGTCAATCACGTACGCGGCCTCTTTCGGCCCGGTCGTGAAGGTGTCGCCGATGTTGATCACGGCCAGGTCCGCACCGTAGTGATCTCTCACCACGATCTCCTGCTCGGCGGTGATGCCGGTATCGCCGGACAGGTAGACCACGAGGCCATTCGAGAAGGTCACGACGTAACCGGTGGGCGGTCCGGCATAGGCGGTCACGCCGGCAGCATTGAGCATCTCCCCGAGTCGGCCGCCGATGAAGTTCCCGGCGATGCCGTTCGAGTGCGCGGCAGGCACTGTCGTCAGCGTCACGCCACCGACCGTGCGCGACGCACCGAAACGCACCAGCTGTGAGTTCTTGGGATCACCGCCGCCGGCCTCGAGTTTGCCGGAAAAGAACTTTGGCATCTCGCTGCCGGTGACGATCTTCGCACCCTTGGCCAAGGCGATCGCCACGGTATTGGTCTTTGGCGTGGCACCGACAGAGACGTCAGGCTTGTCACAGGTACCGGCACCCGGTGCCGGCAGATGACGATCGCCGACATGGTCGCCATGCATATGGCTGACCAGGAGCACATCGACGTTGCCAAGGCGGGGGTCATCGGCCCCGGCGACGGTGCGCCCGGCATCGTAGAGGATGCGGGTGCCATCCGGATCCTCAAACAGCATCGCGCGATCAAACCTGCAGAACTCACCCTCGTGGCTCCCGAGCGGGGTTACCTTGACCGACGCGGCAGATACCTTGCCTGCGCCGAAAACCGTGATGGCAATAGCCGCGGTGAACAACATGCGCGCAAAACCAGACATACCCGGACCCTTTTCAAAGCCAGTGCTTTGCATCTGGCCGCAGTCAGGCCCGCACACAAAGACGCACTATCTGGGGTATTTCTCTGCCGAGCGCTCGGAGTTGTCGTCACAAGGCAGCGCCAAACCCAAGCCCATATCGGGCCCCCGCTCGGCTGATAGTCTCAGTTCTGCCACCAAAGCAGGTCATCGAGGCTACTGCGCTGCCGCGCCAATTCTGCCTCGCGGGCCGCTTCAGTCGCGGCGGCCAGTCTCGCCGCTTCGGCGCGAGCGGCAGCCTCGGCGGCCAGGCGGGTAGCATCGGCTTGTCGCTGCCGTTCCGCTTCCGCCTGCTGTTCGGCGCGGGTGTCCGCAACCTGCCTGCGCAGTGCCAGTGAACCGGCATGGTTCGGCGAGACTCTCAGTGCACGATCGATCAGTCGATCTGCGCGCTCGAACTCGCGCCGGTCGAACGCCGACCTGGCCAGGGCCAGGTAGCGCTCGACGATCCGCTCCATCCCCGCAACGGCCTCGCTGTGCTGCGCGTCGTGCTCAAGGATGCGCCTGTAATAGCTC
>JASFVZ010000455.1:0-3026 GCA_050049565.1 Chromatiaceae bacterium
ACCGCGGCGGTGACGCCTCGGGCGGTGGCGACTTCAGCATGAACCTGTCGGGGCGCGGCAACACGAACATGCGCGGCTATGGCAGCGGCTATGGTGCCGGCGACGGCTGGGGACGCGGCTACAACTTCAGCGCGCCCTATTACGGTGGCTACGCGCCCTATGGTTATGGCTATCCGCCGGCGGCGCCACCGGCAATGCAATCCGCCGAGTGATCGGCCGACACGGGCTGCCCCCGTGCGCATCGCACTGGCGTAGGCCGCTATAGAGCGGCGCGCCTGGCAGCCACTCCAAAGGCGCAGGACTCGTCGAGGTAAAGAGCAAAGAACGAATCTTCAACAGATCGCCAAGCCACCTTGCGGCTCGCGATAACGAAGCAATACCGGTACCTGAGGCTACAGCAGCAGCCTGGCGGCAGAGACCAGCCCATCGGCCACATCGACCAGCCGTTTGTTTGAACTCATCGCCAACGAGCGCAACGCCTTGTAGGCCTCTTCTTCGCTCATGCCCCGCTGCTGCATCAAAATGCCCTTCGCCTTGTCGATCACCTTGCGTTCCTCGAGTTGGGCCCGGGTCTTGGCCAACTCTTCGGTCAGCTGGCGAAACTGCTGGAACCGCTCGATCGCCGCATCGAGGATCGGGCGCACCCGTTTTGTACTGATGCCGTCGACGACGTAGGCACTGACACCGGCCCGGGTCGCACGTGCGATCGTCGCCCCGTTGTCGTCCTGGGTGAACATCACGATCGGACGCGGCGCGGTCGATTGGACTGTCTGCAAACTGTCGAGGGTGTCGCGTCCCGGCGCCTCGAGATCGATGATCACCACATCGGGATTGCTCTGCTGGACCCGTGTCAATACATCATCATGACTGGATACGAACCCGACGACATCACAGCCGACTTCCGACAACGCGGTCCCGATAGACACGCGACGTTCGTCGCTGTCATCGACCAACAACACCTTGAGGCGGCGCTTCTTGCCAGCCTCGTTGACCGCTTCTGCAGCGCGACCGCCGGCACGCCGGACCGCATTGTTGACTGCCGGATCGTCGACCCTGGGTTCGTTGTCGCGCTCTTGCTGCATGGGTCCTACAGATTCCATCGATCAGTCGGGTCGGCGAGCCTCATGCCGCGCCATCCGCAAGCAGACGGCGTAGCTCGGGGATGCAGGAACCGCAGTTGGTGCCGGCCAACAGCCGCTCACCGATCGCCTCCGGCGTCCTCAGGTCCTGCTCCCGGATCACCTTGGTCAGGGTATTGATCCCGACACTGAAGCAGGAACAAACGGTTCGCCCGGCATCAAACTGACCGGCCGGCGGCGTGCCCCGCAGTACGCGCACCCGTTCCGCCTGGTCGAGCTCCGGCTTGTTGAACAGGTCTGTCAGCCAGTCGCGCGGTGGCAAACTGTGGCTGGGCTGGACGATCAGGACAGCTTCGAGGCGCCCGTCAACGAGACGCGCCAGGCGGTAGTTGGCCTGCGCCGAATCGTGGAGTTCCCGCCATTCCGACGGCGCTGCACCGTCATCGAGCAATCTGTGCCCGTAGTCAGGCCAGTCTTCCGGTTGTGCCTCACCGGCAAGTTCATAATGCCAAAGCCCGCGACGCCTGGCCTTCGACCAGTAAGCGGCCCCGAGACCACTCACCTCGCGCCGACTGAGCAGAAACGCGTACCAGCTCGCGGCATAGGCTGCGACACGCACCGCCGTCTGCTTGAACTGGGGTTGACCGGAGACCGGATCGACGTGGGCCCCGACCAGTCGACCGACATTGGCCTGCGCGGCAAACTGGTCATTCCAGTGAATCGGGACAAAGATCTCACCTCGCCGCATCCCCTGATTGACCTCGACCCGGACGATGATCTCGCCCGACGGGCTGGTGATCCGTGCCAGCATCCCGTCGATCAGTCCCTGCCCCGCCGCATCGACGGGATGCATGGCGACGAAGGGCTCCTTGATGTGCCCGGAAAGCCGCGGCGAGCGTCCGGTCCGCGTCATCGTGTGCCAGTGATCGCGCACCCGGCCCGTGTTCAGGGTGAACGGGTATGACGGGTCGAGCGCACCATCCGGGGGTCTCGGCACGATCGGGAGCAGTCGCGCGCGCCCGTTGCCGGTGAAGAAGCGTCCGTCGGCGAACAGTCTTTCGGCCGACCTGTCCTTCGGACTGGGCCAGCGAACCGGTTCCAGTACCTCGTAAGCCTCATCGTCCAGCGCAGCCAATCCGCCGATATCGAAATCCCGGGTACCCTGGTTTCGAAACGCCGACAAGGCGGCATGCTCTGCGAAGATCTCTGCCGGCCCGTTGTAGTCGAAACCCGGGTAACCGAGACGCCTGGCGACCTCGCAAATCGCCCACCAGTCCGCACGTGCGTCACCGGGTGGCGACAGAAACGGCCGTTGCCGTGAGATACACCGCTCGGAATTGGTCACGGTCCCGGACTTTTCGCCCCAGGCCAGCGCCGGCAGTTTGATATCGGCAAACTGCAGCGTGTCGGTCCGGTCGACGAACTCCGATACCACCAGACACTCGCATTTCGACAGTGCGCGTCGCACCTGGTCGGTATCCGGCAGGCTCACTGCCGGGTTGGTTGCGATGACCCACAACGCCTTGACCTGGCCGGTCTCGACCGCCCTGAACAGGTCAACAGCCTTGAGGCCGGGTTGCCGGGCGAGGCGCGGCGCCTGCCAGAAGTCCGCGACGATCGCGCGATGCGACGCGTCGGCGAGGTCCATGTGGGCGGCCAGCTGATTCGACAGGCCGCCGACTTCGCGCCCTCCCATGGCGTTCGGCTGACCGGTGATCGAGAAGGGGCCGCTGCCCGGCTGGCCGATCCTCCCCCCGAGCAGGTGGCAGTTGATGATGGCATTGCCCTTATCCGTTCCGCTGTTCGACTGGTTGATGCCCTGGGAAAACAGCGTGACGACCTTGGGCGTCGAAGAGAACAGGCGATAGAAGCGTTCCACATCGGCCAGCGGTAACGCGCAATGCGTGGCAACCACATCGGCCGACGGTGTGTGCCAGCGGGCGGTGG
>JASFVZ010000457.1:0-3025 GCA_050049565.1 Chromatiaceae bacterium
CCTCCGCTACCGGAATGTCTGTGGGGACTCGGTTGCCGGACTGAACGCTGCCATTTCCTCCCCGGTGCAGTGGAAGCTTGCATCACTGCCGCGCGCTCTCGAGCCGCACGAAGTTCAACAGCTGCTGGGCGCCTTTCCCAGCAGGCGCTGGCCTCGTCGTGGTTATGCCATCGTCCGCTGCGCGCTGGACATGGGACTACGCGCTGGAGAGATCGCGAATCTGTCAATCGACGACATCAGCTGGCGTGAAGGCACGGTCACGCTGAAGGGCACCAAGTCGCGACGGCAGGACATCCTGCCGCTGCCGCTGGCGACCGGACAAGCCTTGGCCGACTATCTACAGCATGAGCGCCCGGCAATTCCGACTAGGGCCATCTTCGTTCAGCACCGCGATTCTCGTGACGCTCCGATCACAACAGCTGCCGTTCAGAAGGTAATCTACCGTGCCTGCCGCCGGGCAGGGCTGCCCGATGCCGGGTCGCATGTATTGCGTCATACGCGGGCCTGTCGCCTGGTCGAGAGCGGTAGCTCGCTCAAGGAGGTTGCCGATGTTTTGCGGCACCGGTCTCTGGAAACCACCCGGATCTACGCCAAGCTCGACACGCCAAATCTCACAGGGGTCGCGTTGCCCTGGCCCGGGAGTGAATCATGAGCCGGCGGCGAAGCCTGCAGGCCAGAATCGACGACTATCTGGCCGAACGCCGTCGTCAGGGTTTCCAGCTGCGTTCCCGTGACGCCTTCCTCTCCGGCTTTGCCCGCTTCGTGGAGGCCAAGCACCATCACGGTCCGTTGACGGCGGAGATCATGGTCGAATGGGTACGGGCCGGCAAGGATGGTCACGGCGATGCGGGCACTTGGGCGAGTAGTTGGCGACGGCTGCGGCACTTCATCTGCTATCTGCAGCAATTCGAGCCGGAGACCGAGGTTCCCGAGGCGTCGCTCTTTGGTCCGGAACCCGGTCGCGTTGCGCCCCACATCTAGCATGAAAACGAGATCGACGACTTGCTCGCGGCGGCACGCAGACTCGGCCCCGCCGGCAGCCTCCGACCGTTCACCTACGAAACCCTGTTCGGCCTGATGGCCTCGACCGGGGTGCGTGTCTCCGAAGCTATTCACCTGCGCGATGCGGATGTCGGTCTCAGGCGCAGAATGCTGACGATACGGCAGACCAAGTTCGCCAAGTCCCGCCAACTGCCGATCCATCCCAGCACGGTCAAGGCGCTGGCGCGCTACCGGAAGCAACGCGAACGATCTCTTCCGACAGCGACGGTATGCCGTTCCTGATCGGCAGTCGTGGCCACCGATTGGGGCTACCGCTTAGCGAGCGACAGG
Organism: Chromatiaceae bacterium; assembly: GCA_050049565.1. Lineage (GTDB taxonomy): Bacteria > Pseudomonadota > Gammaproteobacteria > Chromatiales > Chromatiaceae > Thiosocius. Next base: position 1,333 of record JASFVZ010000457.1, read on the forward strand.
CGCACCGCGTCTTTACCGGCCTGCGGGACGGCCTCGGCTGGGTCAATCGAGGCGGACACGACGCACCCCGCCTGCATGGCCTGCGCCATAACTTCGCAGTGCGGCGGCTGGTGCGCTGGTACGCCGACGGCGTCGACATCGACCAGAAGATGCTGGCGCTGTCGACCTATATGGGTCATGCCGAGATCTTCTACACGTACTGGTACCTCACCGCCGTTCCCGAGTTGACGGCGATCGCTGCCGGACGGTTCGAGCAATTCGCCGATCTCGCGGGAGACGATGATGCGTAGGCAACCCAAACCACGGCCGTCGTTTCCTTCACTCGTACAAGCCTTCTTCGTCGAACACCTGACGCAACAACGCGCACTCAGTCAGCAAACGGTTGCGGCGTACCGGGATGCCTTCATGCTCTTGCTGGGCTTTGCCGAGGCGCGCCTTGGTCGCTCGCCAGCGATGATCACGCTGGCCGATATGACGCCGGACCTGATCACAGCCTTCCTCGACCATCTGAAACGGGATCGGCACAACAGCGTGCGCAGCCGTAACGCCCGTCTCGCGGCGCTGCGCTCATTCCTGAAGTCTGCCGCGCACCGCGACGTGTCATCGCTGTCGGTGATCGAACACGCGCTCGGCGTTCCGGCAAAGCGTTTCGAGCGCCCGATGTTTGGTTATCTGTCCCAGGCGGAAATGCTGGCGGTGATCGGTACGCCGGGTGGCACGTGGTTCAGCCAACGGGATCATGTGTTGCTGCTGTTGCTCTACAACACCGGCGCCCGGGTTTCCGAGATTGCCGGCGTGAAGGTTGGTGAGGTGGTGCTCGACGAAGGGGCCGCCTGTGTTCATTTGCACGGCAAGGGCCGCAAGCAGCGCAGCGTGCCGCTGTGGCGTTCAACCGTCAGGGCGATCCGCGCCTGGTTTCGGCGAAATCCGGAGTTTGGTTCGGACTCGCCATTGCTGCCCAATGGCGATGGCCAATCGATGTCGCGATGGAACGTGATACAGCGGCTCGATCGCGCTGTCCGGCTTGCCGTGGAATCCTGCCCCGATTTGGCGACACGCCAGATATCGCCGCATATGATTCGCCACACGACGGCGATGCACCTGCTGCAATCCGGCGTCGATATCAGCGTCATTGGGCTTTGGCTCGGCCACGGGGGTCCAGCTACGACGCACCAGTACGTCGAGGCAGATCTGGCAATGAAGGAACGGGCGCTGGCGCGGATCAAGAACCAGAGGCTAAGCTTTGGCGTTATCGGGCACCCGAGTCCCTGATCGACTTCCTGCAGACACTTTGATTATGTTATGTAGAGATCGAGCTCGGCGCCTTCCGCACCCGGCGGGCGGTTGGCGCACGAAGCAGGTCGTGGCTCCACATAATCGAGACCTCTGCATAATCGGCCGAAGCTGCCGGTAGCGATTCGACTCGGCAGCGACTGCAATGGGTTGGTTAACGGTCGTGTAGGCCGGGAAAGCTCGCCGAATGGCGGCTTGTGGTTCGGGCTTTCGCAGGTGTGCGGTCGCTCGGGTGAATCGTGGGGGCGTTCCTCGTTGTACTCGAGCATCTGCCCGGCACCTCCAGCTGAAACGGCTCGGCAGCGGCGGTCATGACCTTGTCATCTTTAGGCCATATTCCCCGAGCACAATAATCATCGTATAGCGAGGCCTCGGCCCCGTTTTGACCCAGCCATTGGGT
>JASFVZ010000458.1:0-3024 GCA_050049565.1 Chromatiaceae bacterium
GGCGCCGTGCTTTACGGCGACACCCTGGACGGCACCTGGTACTTCACGCTGTTGCGTGAGGGGACCGACATCTCTGCGTTCCGCAGCACCATCCTGTTCGGCCAGCATGACCTCGGCGATGCCGGCCATGGCGACACGACCGCCAGTACGATGGCGCTGCCGGCGAGCGCCGAGATCTGCGGCTGCAACGGCGTCTGCAAGGGTGAGATCGTCGATGCGATCACCAAAAAGGGACTGTTCACGCTCGAAGAGGTCCGCGCGCATACCAAGGCCTCGAGTTCATGCGGATCCTGTACCGGCCTGGTCGAGTCACTGCTCGCCGGTACGGTCGGCGAAGGCTATGACAAGGCGCCGAGCAAGAAAGGCATGTGCGGTTGCACCGAGCACAGCCACGACGAGGTCATTGCCGCGATCAAGCACGGGCTCAAGAGCATGGACGACGTGCGTCGTTCCCTGGAATGGAAGAACCCGGACGGTTGCTCGGCATGCCGACCGGCGCTGAACTATTACCTGCTGGCCAACTGGCCGGACGAGTACCAGGACGATGCCCAGTCGCGTTTCATCAATGAGCGTGCCCACGGCAACATCCAGAAGGACGGTACCTATTCGGTCGTGCCGCGTATGTTCGGCGGGCTCTGCACCTCGAACGATCTCCGTGCGATCGCCAATGTCGCCGACAAGTACCAGGTGCCGGAGATGAAGGTCACCGGTGGTCAGCGTATCGACATGTTCGGGATCAGGAAGGAAGACCTGCCGTCGGTTTGGAAGGACCTGTCAGACGCAGGCTTCGTCAGCGGTCATGCCTATGGCAAGGCGCTGCGCACCGTCAAGACCTGCGCAGGCAAGACCTGGTGCCGCTTCGGCACGCAGGATTCCACGGGCCTGGGCGTCAAAGTCGAAGAGATGACCTGGGGGTCCTGGATGCCCCACAAGTTCAAGCTGGCCGTGTCCGGCTGTCCGCGAAACTGTGCCGAGGCGACGATCAAGGATTTCGGCATCGTCTGCGTCGACTCGGGCTATGAGCTTCACGTCGGCGGTAACGGCGGCATCAAGGTGCGGGTCACCGACCTGTTGTGCAAGGTCGAGACCGAAGAAGAGGTGCTCGAGTACTGTGCGGCCTTCATCCAGCTGTACCGCGAGCAGGCGCATTATCTGGAACGCACCGCGCCATGGGTCGAGCGTGTCGGCCTCAACTACGTCAAGGCCCAGGTTGTCGACAACGCGGAAAACCGCAGGGCCCTGCAGCAGCGCTTCATGCACAGTCAGACTTTCGCGCAGATCGATCCCTGGAAGGCCCGTGCCGAGGGTGAGGCCGCGCACGAATTCATGCCGTTGAAGATTGCCTAATACGAGAGTGTCGAAGATGAGTAACTGGATAGATATCGTCGCGCTGGAAGACGTCCCGCGGCTGGGGGCCCGCGTGATCAAGACCGACACGATGGACATCGCCGTGTTCCGCACGCGCGACGACCAGGTGTTCGCCCTGCGCGATGCCTGCCCACACCGCGGAGGGCCGCTGTCGCAGGGCATCGTGCATGGTGCGACGGTGACCTGCCCGCTGCACAACTGGAAGATCGATCTGGCGTCCGGCGAGGCCCTGGGTCCCGATGAAGGTTGTGTGAACGTCTACGCGGCCAAGGTCGAAGAGGGGCGGGTGATGATTGCCTTTCGCGCCGATGAGGCGGTGGCGTGAACCGGACCGCTGCCGATCGGCCAGCCGATACCGGCGCCACCGCGGCCTGCACGATCACGGTGGACGGTCGCATTATCGCCACTGATGAACTTGGCTATCTGCTCGACCCATCCGAATTGTCCCCGGCCGTTGCCGATGCGCTGGCCGAGCGCGAGGTGATAACACTCAGCCCCGATCATTGGGAGATGATCCGCTTCGTGCGGCAGTGGTACGAGGCACGCCAGTGTGTTGCCGAGGCGCGCTGGCTCCTGAAGGCCATGAAAGCACGTCTTGGCGAGGAAAAGGGGACGCGGCGCTACCTGCACAGGCTGTTCCCACACGGCTATGGCCCGGCGTTGTGCAAGATCGCCGGAATGACCATGCCACGCAAGGTCATGCTCGACGTCTAGAGGCAGCTTATGCAGGATTTGTCGAGATCGCACAGTCGCGAGGACGGGGTTGCAGCGCAGGTCAAGACGACCTGTCCGTACTGCGGTGTCGGCTGTGGTGTGGTCGTCACGCGGCAGGCCAACGGTGCGGTCGAGATCCATGGTGATCGGGATCACCCGGCCAACTACGGGCGCCTCTGCTCCAAGGGTACGGCGCTCGCGGAAACCATCGGTCTGGAAGGCCGGCTGTTGCAGCCGGTCGTCGATGGCGCGCGATCGGATTGGGACACCGCGCTCGATGCCGTGGCCGACCGTTTCCGGCACGTGGTCGACCATCACGGGCCGGACGCCGTCGCCCTGTATGTCTCGGGTCAGCTGCTGACCGAAGACTACTATGTCGCCAACAAGCTGATGAAAGGCTTCATCGGCTCGGCGAATATCGATACCAATTCCCGGCTCTGCATGTCGTCGGCCGTTGCTGCCTACAAACGGGCCTTCGGTAGCGATACCGTGCCAAACGACTATGCGGACCTGGAAGCTGCAGAGGTCGTGGTACTGGTCGGAACCAACCTCGCCTGGTGTCATCCGGTACTGTTCCAGCGCCTGCAGGCGGAGAAAAAGCGGCGTCCGACCCTGCAGATCGTCGTGATCGACCCACGGCGCACGCCGACCGCCGACAGCGCCGATCTACATCTGGCGCTGGCCGCCGGGACCGATGCCTTTTTGTTCAACGGGCTGCTGGCGTGGCTCGATGATGTCGGACAGACGGATCACGGGTTTGTCGCCGAGCACACCGACGGGGCGGCCGAGGCGCTGGCCACCGCCCGCTGGCACACGCCGTCGGCCGATGTGGTTGCCACGCATTGCGCGTTACCGCTGGCCGATGTGGAACGCTTCTATCGCCTGTTCTCTTCGACGCCCAAGGTCGTCACGCTGTTTTCCCAGGGCATCAACCAGTCGAAC
>JASFVZ010000459.1:0-3022 GCA_050049565.1 Chromatiaceae bacterium
ATGCCGCATCGACGGCAAGGCACCGCTGCCCAGGTATCGGTCACGCATAAAGCCGATGACCAACCAGTGAGTCTGACCGAGCGGCCCGAGCCCGGAAAGATCGGCCAGTCGCTGGGCGGTCGCCCTGTCCCAGTCACCCGGCTCGAGCAGAAAGCCATCCGGATCAATTGCGAGACCGGCGGCTTGCCGGCTCTCGGGTGTCGTATGCGCTCTTACATGAGTCATCGTTATCTCCTCCTTAACAGCGATCGAGATCGCGCCGCGCCTGCGCTGCATACAGAAGAACATAGGCGAATTTGATTTATAGATATATTTAATTTTTCTATGGCGTGGTCAGGACCGGGCGCATCGCCGTCCCAGGTCGCGAAATCGTCAGGGCCGTGGCAGAACCACCGGTATTTGGCTGTAAACTGATGAACGCTTGATCAGCGACAAGAAGGCTGTCGCACCGCAGCGGCGATAATCGACCGCGACAACCCCGGGAGCACATGATGTTCGGTGTCCTGATCCTTGGCCTCCTCGTCGGTCTGCAACATGCGACGGAGGCTGATCATGTCGCTGCAGTCGCCAGCCTGACCACCCGCAGCCGCAGCCTGCGCGAGGCCGCACGCCTGGGCACCGCCTGGGGCATCGGCCATACCCTGACACTCCTGGTGTTCGCCGGCGGCGTGCTGCTGATCGGCGCGGCGATCCATGCCGAGGTGGCCTTGTGGCTCGAGACCGTTGTCGCGGTCATGCTGATCGGCCTGGGCGCAGACGTCCTGCGTCGCCTTTGGAGTGAGCGCATCCATTTTCACAGCCACCAACACGGTTCGAAGACGCATTTCCATGCGCACAGTCATGATGCGCGCACCGAACACGCGGCAGATCCGCATAAACACAGTCACCGGCGACAGCTGCCGCTGCGCTCGCTGCTGGTCGGCATGATGCATGGCATGGCGGGGTCGGCCGCGCTGATCGTGTTCGCCCTCGGCGCCGTCCAATCGCCGTGGCAGGGCCTGCTCTACATCCTCCTGTTCGGCATCGGCTCCATCATCGGCATGGTATTGCTGGCGGTCGTGATCAGCTTCCCGTTGCGCTGGTCGGCAAAGAGCCTCACCTGGGCACACAATGGACTGACCGCGGTGTTTGGTATCGCGACCATCGCGATTGGTGGATTCCTGTTGCACGGGACGACTGCGGAACTCCTCGGGAGCGCTGTCTTCTGATCGGCCTCCAGGCAGAGAAGGCTGGGCTGGGTGACGCCCGGTTGCCCACCGGGCAACGAAAAGCCACTTGACGTGGCTTTTCGAGGGCAGAACGCGAGGCCGTGGATGGCCGAGCTGGAACCCAAGCCACATGGACGTGTCCGCGATCTGCAGTACAATCCCGTCCCGCGCACCCGTAGCTCAGCTGGGTGAAACTCGACCGTTATGCCGGGGGCATAACGCAGCGGGTTGAACGACCAGCCAGGGACGGCTGGGCCGGAATACACCTACATGGATGTATCCGTTATCTGAAGTACAATCAGCCACGCAACGCGCCCGTAGCTCAGCTGGATAGAGTACCGCCCTCCGAAGGCGGGGGTCACAGGTTCGAATCCTGTCGGGCGCGCCATCCAACCCCCTGTTTCAGAAATTTTTCAAGCGTATTGCGGCGGTAACAGAACCTGGGACCCATTGGGGAACGTGCAACGGAAACCCTGCACTGGGCCGGGGCGGTAGGTTCGCGAGTCGTTCGCGGATCAGCCGTCACGGATAACGATGGTTATCGCGTGATGCGGGATCGCGAAGGGCGCTTCCGCTTTCAACACGGAGCCGTCCTTTAGCGTTTGCTGATGCAGGGTGCCAAGACGCTTTACAGCTGGCGGTCCGCTTCCGGCCGGTCCCGACGCACTGCGGCTCTTTGCTGGTAGCTGAAGGAACGTCCGCTCCGAAGAAAAGCAGACATGGTCTTGCACAGCGCGGCTCTATGGGCAACAGAGGACGACACCGTGGATGCCGCAGGCAAAGCTGCCGAGCGACCACTCAGTGACCATCGTGGCAACCGCGACCGATCCATTTCTCCGCTGTGCCGCACTTGACGCCGAGATGGCTCGATCCACCGCAATAGCGGGAATCCTGCAGCAGCATAACGAGACACTACGAATTACCGAAGCACAGCTCTGCCGTGCCGTCCTTGTGGAGCGCAACCATAGGCAGGCCGACCAGTGTCTGGTACAACGCCACCGAACAAGAAAAAGATGCTCGCGGGGCAGCGTCTGATATTCAGCTGATCAAAAATGGGGCAGCTAAAGCCGCCCCCTTTTGGCAGCTCCTAGGCGCTATCCACCCACAAGCGAGGCGATCGAATCGAGCTTTACGTTGTAGCCGCCGGCGACCATGAAGCTCTGGCCGGTGGTGAACATGTTGTACCCGTCAAGAAGAGCCATCGCGAAATGCGCCATCTCCTCTGGCTCGCCGAAGCGGCCGACCGGGATATTGCTTGCGACGGCCGCCATCTTTTCTTCTCCGCCATAGCTGTTCACCGCGTCGGGATAGTTGAGGAAGTTGGTGCCGAATGCGTTCACGCACACGCCCTTGGGCGCCGCCGTCATCGCAGCGCCCTGGATCAGGGTGTTCGCAGCGGCGCGCATGGCAGAATAGCCGATGAAGTCAGTGAGCGCCTGCGTGCTGGAAGCGCTGGTCAGGATGAGAACCTGGCCGGCGCCCTTGTCCATGAGGGGCGGCAAGAGAGACTGCAGCGCATAGACCACCGCGAGGAAGTTGCCCTCGTAGAGTAGCTGCATATCCTTGGCGTTTATCTTGAAGATATCGCCGGGCATGTGTTGCGCAGTCCGGATGTAGGCCGAATCGAAGCCGCCGAATTCGTTCATCGCGGCATCGACCAGCTTCTGGGTGGAGTCCGGCCGTCTCTCGTCGTTCGGACCGTGCTGTTCAATGCCGGGGACGACAATGACCTTCGCGCCGTGGCCCTCGCATTCCTTGACGAGACCTTCCGCAGGCTGCGCGATGACAAGGTTGTATCCCTTCTTCGCGAAGTT
>JASFVZ010000460.1:0-3018 GCA_050049565.1 Chromatiaceae bacterium
CGCGAACGCACGCCATTCCGCGCCCAGTGAGAGTCGCTCCAGCATCAGGACATACAGCAGCCCCATCAGCAAGGATCCGATCACATTGACCGCGAGCGTGCCATACGGAAACCCGCGACCCAACGCCGCATAGACCGCCGACGACAGCCAGAAGCGCATCAGCGCGCCGAGGGCGCCGCCGGCCGCTATCGCAACAGCTTGAGTCACTGCTCGCCCCGGATTACCAAAGCGCGTTAGGGTAACCGAACCCGCGGGCCGACTGTAGACCGGTCTGCCCGGTCACTCAGCGGCGTCGGTCTCGTCTTGGCTGGCCCGGTCGCGCGCCCGCAACGCCGCAAGCTTCTCGGCGATCCGGATCTCGAGACCGCGTTCGACCGGGTGATAGAAGACCCGCCCCTGCAGCGGTGCCGGCAGATACGACTCCCCGGCGGCGTACGCACCCGGCTCATCGTGGGCATAGCGGTAGCCTTGGCCATGACCGAGCTCCTTCATCAGCCGGGTGGGTGCATTGCGCAACGCCATCGGCACCTCGAGCGAGCCTGACTGCCTGGCCGCCTTCCGCGCTTCGCCGAAGGCCGTGTAGACCGCATTGCTCTTCGGCGCGCAGGCCAGATAGACGACGGCCTGGGCGATCGCCAGTTCGCCTTCCGGGCTGCCGAGCCGTTCCTGTGCCTCCCAGGCGTCGAGCGCGATCCGCAAGCCCCGCGGGTCCGCGTTGCCTATGTCCTCGCTGGCCATCCGCACGACACGCCGGGCCACGTAGAGCGGATCACAACCGCCATCCAGCATGCGGCTCAGCCAATACAGCGCACCGTCGGGCGAAGAGCCGCGCACCGATTTGTGCAGCGCTGAGATCTGGTCGAAGAAGGCATCACCGCCCTTGTCGAAACGTCTGACCTGGTCGCCGACCGCCTCACGGATTACGTCGACGCCGATCGTCTGCTCCGGCGTCAGATCGGCCGCGATCTCCAGCAGGTTGAGCGCCCGCCGGGCATCCCCGTCGGCCGCCCGGATCAGCAGGCCGAGTCCCTGCTCGCTGATCGTCAGCGCGCGATCTCCGAGCCCGGACCTTCGATCGGCCAGCGCCCGGGTGAGCAGCGCACCGATCGCCGGGTCTTCGAGCACGCGCAGGACATAGACGCGGGCCCGTGACAGCAACGCATTGTTGAGCTCGAAGGAGGGATTCTCCGTGGTTGCCCCGACGAACAGGAAGGTGCCGTTCTCGACGTGCGGCAGGAAGGCGTCCTGCTGGGCCTTGTTGAAGCGGTGAACCTCGTCGATGAACAGGACGGTCCCGCTACCGCTCTGCGCACGTGTCTGGCGCGCCTTGTCCACCGCGGCACGAATGTCCTTCACCCCGGCAAGAACGGCCGAGAGGGTCTCGAAGGCGTAACCCGAAACACCGGCGAGCAGGCGCGCCAGCGTGGTCTTGCCGGTCCCCGGCGGCCCCCACAACACCATCGAGTGCAGACGGCCGGTCTCGATGGCGCGACGCAAAGGTTTGCTCGGCCCCAGGAGATGCTCCTGTCCGGCAAACTCGGCCAGCGATGTCGGGCGCATGCGATCGGCCAGCGGGCGCGCGGCGGGATCGTCAGCGAAGAGATCAGTCGACGTTGAGGACATCCCAGTCGTCCGCGCCCTGATAGACAAACAGCTCAGAGTCGATCGGGATGTTGCGCTGTACGTCGAAGAACCTGAAGCGGGATATCTGCCCGAACTTGTCGTTCAACTCCATGTGCCTGAGTTCTTCGCCGACAAACGCCAGCAGCACCCGGTTGAAGTCGCTGTCCGGATCGCGCGGGATCAACTCGAGCCACTGCATGCCGAGACGCTCACCGATCTCGACGATCTCGAAGTCGTCCTCGACCTGCGCATCGACCACCATGAACGCCGCGGGGGTGCCGCGCAGGGCGAAGCGCTGCAGATGGCGGGTGACGTGTTTGAGTTCTTCTTCGATGATCCAGACGTCGCGGCCATCGGCCAGGATGACCTGCTTGTTCGGGGCCACATAATCCCACCGGAAGCGCCCGGGCCGCTGGAGCAGGAACAGGCCATGCAGCTGGCCCACCGTCGCATTCTCCGTATCCAGTACCGACTGCTCGAACTTCGCCTGCAGCGTCTCCAGATTATCGAGAAACCGGTCCAGGGCCTCGCGACCGGGACCCGGCGCGGCGTGCGCCACCAACGGCAGCAGTAAGATCGCGATGAGTCTGATAGTGCCCTTCATGTTCAGTCCTTGACCGGCGGTGGCGCCAGCACCTCACGGTTGCCGCGTTCGTCGGCGGCGCTGACGATGCCGATTCGTTCCATCTCCTCGACCAGTCGCGCCGCCCGGTTGTAGCCGATCTTGAGCCGACGCTGCACGCCGGATATCGACCCGCGTCGCGATTCGGTGACGATCTGCACCGCCTCGTCGAACAGCGGATCCTGATCCTCGGTATCGACCCCCGACGCCTCTGCAGATAGACCCGGGATGGGTTCGGCCGGTTCCTGCAGGATTTCCTCGATGTAGTTCGGTTCGCCGGCCTGCTTCAGGTGATTGACGACCCGGTGCACCTCCTGGTCGTCGACGAATGCGCCATGGGTGCGCTTCGGGATGCTCGTCCCGGGCGGCAGGTAGAGCATGTCGCCGTGCCCCAGCAGGGCCTCTGCGCCCATCTGGTCGAGGATGGTCCGTGAATCGACGCGCGACGACACCTGGAAGGCGATCCGCGTCGGGATGTTGGCCTTGATCAGGCCGGTGATGACATCGACCGACGGCCGCTGGGTCGCCAACAACAGGTGGATGCCGGCGGCGCGGGCTTTCTGCGCAAGGCGTGCGATCAGCTCCTCGACCTTCTTACCGACCACCATCATCATGTCGGCGAACTCATCGACCACGACGACGATATACGGCATCGGTTTGAGGTCCGGGATCTCGGGAAGGTCGCCGGTCAGGGGATCGGGCTCGGGCTTGAACAGGGGGTCTTTCAGCGGTTCGCCGTTGCGGTCCGCCTCCTTTACCTTGCGGTTGAAGCC
>JASFVZ010000461.1:0-3008 GCA_050049565.1 Chromatiaceae bacterium
ACCATAGCGTCGAACCAGGCTGTAGCTGACCGACAGTCCAAGCCCGGTTCCGACCCCCTCGGCCTTGGTGCTGTAGAACGGGTTGAAGATCCGGCTGCATTCCTCCGGCGTCATGCCGGCCCCGTTATCGACGACCGAGATGCAGACGCCGTCGCTCCCCCAGTCTTCGGTCCTGACTCTGATCAATCCCCTCGTCGCAGGCAGGACGTGGACGGCGTTGCTGATCAGGTTTACCAGTACCTGCTGCAATTCCTGGGCATTGATCGTGATGAGGTTGGTCGCATCGAGCTCCAGCTTGAGCTCGAAGTCCCGCTTGGATCGCATATGCAGCACCAGGGACACGGTATCTTTGACCACCTGGTTGACGTCCACATCGCAGAGATGACCGGCATAGTCCCCGGGCCGGGCGTACTTCAGCAGCTTCTCGATGATCGCCTGGATTCGATAGATCTGCTCGACGACGAGATCGATCTCCTTACGCACCGGCGCGGCCGCCGGGCCAAGGTCGGCAGTGATGATGTCGAGGTTGCCGAGCATCACCTGGGTCGGGTTGTTGATTTCGTGCGCAACCCCGGCGGTCAGCTCGCCAAGGGCGGCGAGCTTCTCGGACGTGACCAGCTGTCGCCGGGTCTCGCGTAAGACATCGATTGTGCGTTGCAGCTCCTGGTTGCGCTGCCGCAGTTCGCTGGTCCGCTGATCGACCTTCTCCTCGAGCTCTTCGGCAAAGCGCTGGACGTCGGCGGCATGCGCTTCGAGCCGGTCCAGCATCGCGTCGAATTCGTGCGCCAACTCCGCCAGTTCATCGCGACTGTCGACATGGCCGACACGCTGTGTCTTACCGGACCTGGTCGCGCGAACCACCGTCGACATGCGCTCCAAAGGTCTGAAGATGCTCTCCGCGCCCCTGATCGCGATCAGCGCGTACAGCGCCATCAGACCGATCAGAATCAGCAGGACCATTCCGAGCGTTTGCCAGACCTCGGCGCGGTACGGCGCTTCGAGGTAGCCCGCGTACAGGATGCCGACGCGTTCTCCGTGGATATCCTCGATCGGTTCATAGGCCGAGATGTACCAGTCGTTGACGACGAATGCACGGTTGATCCAGGTTGCTCCGGCGTCGAGGACCGCTCGGCTGACTTCCTCGGAGACCCTTGTGCCAAGCGCCCGCTCGCCTTCGCGCCGCGGGACATTGGTCGAGATCCTGACGTCATCGAGAAACACCGTGACCGTACCGATGCTGCCTTTCGGCAGGCTGCCGGGACCATAGACCAGGTCGCGAATCGTATCGACAAACGCAAAATTGCTGTTCAACAACACGCCGCCATCGAGCACGTACCGGACAGTCCCGTCCTGGTCGCGCACCGGCTGAATGGCGCGAATCAGCATGCCCCGGTCTTCCAGGCGCCGGTCGGTCGGGCGGGCTCGCGCCGTTGCCAGCAACGGCAGATGGGTCTGTGCCGCGAGGCCCAGCGACAGATCATTGAGCGCCGCGGGGCCGAGAACCTCGATGCCGACCCGGGGCTCGGTTGGGTCGCCGATACCGGCCTCATCCACGCCGACCAGCCGCAGATAGCTCAGTTGCTTGCGCTCTTTGAGCTGCCGGATCAGGCGTTCGGTGCTCTCGCTGTCGTTGCGGGCCAGGGCATCGCGAAAGCCGTAGGACTCGCTCAGGCGCGTCAGGTCGTCGAGGTGGTCCTGCTGGATGCGCATGAACTGATCATGCGCCACCGCCAGGTCGGTATTCACCTTGATGTACAACTGCTCGTAGGTGAACGCGGCCCCCCAGGCGATCAGGCCGGCCAGCGCGATCGGCAGCACGACCATGATCGGCAGCAGGGCGAGCACCAGCAGCTTGAGTCGTACGCTCGCCTGTATTGCATCGACCAGGCGTTTCAAGCAGCGCCTCGCCGCTCGCAGCTGGGGGTCCGGTGTCGGCGCATCGCCCGCGAAACCAACAGAATGCTGCTCGGGCCGAGCGCCTTCATGGGCTGACGCCCCAGGCCTGGCACTTTCGTTCGAGTGTCTTGCGTGACACACCGAGTACGCGTGCCGCAGCCGACTTGTTGCCACCTTCCATATCGAGCACACGCAGGATATGCCGACGTTCGATGGCGGCAAGGGTGAGATCGCCGGACTCCTCGTCGTCAGCGACGGCCCCCGGGGCTTCGCTGACGTCGTGAATGCACTGACTCGGGTGCTGGTTGAGCAGTAGACAGCGCTCTATGACGTTCTTGAGCTCCCGGATATTGCCCGGCCAGTTGTAGCGCGCCAGACGCTTGATCTCCAACTCGTCGAGTTCCGGCACCGGGATGCCCAGTTCGTCGGCCAGTGTGGCGGCGAAATGGTTGATCAGTTCCGGCAGATCGGCGACCCGCTCACGCAGCGCGGGCATCCTGATGCTGAGGACGTTCAGCCGATAATAGAGGTCTTCGCGAAACGCGCCCTTCTCCACCTCGGCGCTCAGATCACGATTGGTGGCCGCGACGATGCGGACATCGACCGGCGTCTCACGATTCCCGCCCACCGGCCGCACGGCCCGATCCTCCATCACCCGCAACAACCGGGTCTGCATGGCGAGCGGCATCTCGCCGATCTCGTCCAGGAACAGGGTGCCGCCGTCTGCATAGGAAAACAGGCCTTCCCGCGCCTTGATCGCACCGGTGAAAGCGCCCTTGGTATGGCCGAACAGCTCGCTTTCCAGGAGCTCGGCATGGATGGCCCCGCAGTTCACCGGTACGAAAGAGCCGGTCCGGCCGCTGAACAGGTGGATTGCGCGTGCGGCGAGCTCTTTGCCGGTACCCGATTCACCGTGTATCAACACGGTCGATGGCATGGGTGCGACGCGTTTGATCACATCGCATACGCCACGGATCAGATCGCACGAACCGATCATGCCGCTGTCGGGATGCAGGTGCGCGACCTGCCGCCGCAACAGGAAGTTCTCCTTCTGCAGCTTCATGCGTTCCAGGAAGCGCGCTACCGCCGTCTCCATCTGTTCCATGCGGAAG
>JASFVZ010000462.1:0-3006 GCA_050049565.1 Chromatiaceae bacterium
GACCCCTCCCGCGGTGGGAGTTCAATCAGCCGGTATTCCGATGGTTGCATGATCGCCTCGATCCCCGGCTACAGTTTCAACACCTGTGATCCCTGAGCTGGATACGAGGACGCCGCGGTCGTCGCCCTCGGGCAATCCACGCTGGCCCTAGCGGCCATATCTTGGGAATCGAACTGTCTCCACAGAGTTACCGAATGTTCATCGAAGAGACTACTACGCCGCCATTTCCGTTCCGGACAGCCGAGCGTTCGACGTACTCTTCCAATCAAGGCCAGAAACGGGAGCAAAGATCAATTTCATGGCTTGGGAATAGACTATAAATAAGGGATGGATGGCCACGTAGCTTTGGTTTTGACGCTGCGTGTCCTTATCAATTCATTCAACCTGGGAGAATTCCAGTGCATATTGGCGATATTGTTATCCATTTCGAAGAAACGCTCGACGACGCCGGAATTAGCGGATTGGAAAAGACTATTGGTGAAGCACCTGGCGTTCTCAGTGCTTGCGTCAACGAGAAAACTCGACATCTTATGGTTGTTGATTTTGATCCCGCGGTGGTTCGGCCAAGTAGACTTGTCCAAACATTTCGAGACCGCGGACTCCACGCTGTGATGGTAGGACTTTGACTGCCTGGTTATTTTCCATTGCGGTTGTGCTTACCTAACCAGCTCGCAGCGACCTTATCCGGTCTCAAGAGTATCGACTCTGCGCCGCTAGTCGACCACTGCTATGCAAGACTCGAGAATGCCACCACTGGGGCAGCTTTTTTGTCAGCTAAGCGGCCACGGGGGTCATCCACCTATTCGCCGTTTCGGCGGCTACCAACACTGACCGGTCCTTAAGCATTTGCTGATGGATGGTGTCAGGATGCGTTACAGCAAGCGGGCTGCTTCGGACGGGTCCCGACGCTTTGCCGACCTTAAGAATCTGCTGATGCAGGGTATCGCCGTCGCCCGGCGGAAACGGCAGGAACCAACACGGATCAGACTTTGCGGCGAGTGCAAGCGAGGCAGGCGTCGGAAAGGTGATCGCCCTGGGTCAGCGATGTGAATTTTTCACGGTATTTTTGGGAATTGTCCCGTCCTCGAATGTCCCGACATGTCGATACTTCTTCCATGCGCTACTGCCCATATGCGCGGGTACTCTTGAGGAGAACAAACATGTCACAGATCTTTATCAGCCATGTGGAAGAAGACGCGTCATTCGCGCTGAATCTGGCCCATCACCTCACGAAGGCGGGATACTCGAACTGGTGCTACGAGGTTGACAGCATCCCGGGGCGTTCGCATTTGGATCAGACCTACGAGGCGATAGAAAACGCCGACGCGTTCGTGCTCGTGATCTCGTCCATCTGCGCCGAATCGCACGAGGTGACGACCGAACTGACGCGGGCACAGGATAAGGGTAAGCCGGTTTTTCCGCTGTTGCTGGGCATTACCCATGAAGAGTTGATGACCAAAACCAAGTGGGGTCAGCGACTCGGCCCCGTAGCGTGCCTGTCCGTGTCCGGGGAGATCACACGGTTGATGCCTAGGCTGACGAGAGGATTCGCTTCCGCCGGGATCGAACAAGGGCCGGACAGCACGGACACGATCGATCGTTTGCAGCTGATTGACCAGGAGCTCCGGCACTGTGCGGCACTGAACAGCGCGGAGATAGCCCGCGAGCTTCCTGCAGAGCGGGACCAGGAGTACAAAGAGGATCAGACCGCCGATTTAAAAGACAAGCGTGGCAAGGTGTTTCGGTTCCCCGGGCACGCCGCGAATCTGCCGCGCGTCGGCAGTCTGGTGAAGGGTCTGTTGGATTCCGAGGCGCTGGAGACCCAAATCGTCCAGGATGGGGCAGGCCGGGTGATTCAGGCCAGGAAGCATTCCGACGGCAACTGGCGGAAATACGCGAACAGGGCGTTAGGACTTGATCGTGCGCTGACCGTAAGACTCACAGCCAAGGGCAACACCCTTGAGATGGTCGTTGGCGACGCGGTCTGGGTCGACAAGGCGGTGGCCGGCACAGTGTCACTGGTTGTTGTTGTTCTATGGCCGCTCGCGGTGACCGCCGGCTGGGGCGCCTACAAACAGCACCAGCTGCGGAGTTTGATCCAGCGGAACGTGGAGGGATTCCTGGCTGATTGTGCGTAGTGCGAGGGTTTGGGCGGGCAACAGTGCTCCAGGATCGGTAGATGATCCGAAGGCCGCGTGCAGCGAAGCTAACCGCCGTTCCACCCGGCACGAGTGCCTTATGCCCCTTGCAGCCTCCGGCCGGTCGTCGACCTTAGAAGGGTTCGGCGTGACAGTTCCGGCGATGCATCCGCCCGACCAGCTAGCCGAATATCGTAATACTCGATACAGGCAATGATTCGCAAGGCAACGGCAGAGATCGATCAGGTTTCGATGTCGATTTCGATAAAGCTCTTGAGCACTGCGCACAGGTCACCTGAAGCGTCGGGATATAGCCGCCCGCTCATGGCCGGAAGCGCCGAATGCTCGACGAAAAACGCTAACTGCGGTGTTGCGTCACTCGTATCGTCATACGAACTCGCGAGATCAGGCGATAGTTTGATGGCTGCAGCACCGCAATCCCGCAACACTTGGCACGTTAGATGCTGTTGTTTCGGTAACGGACCGCAAGGAGGCCCGCAGATGGATTTATTGCATCGACTTGGCGCATACGGCGCGATAGTGGTGATTGCATCAGCCGCAATGGTGCATGCAGCGGATGACCAATCGTCCACTCCCACTCATGCTGACTGGCAAACCAAGCGCTTGATGACGCCTACGGCCTCTCAGCTAGCCGCCGAATCGAAAGGTCAAGTCTTTATCTATGATTCCCTCGACATCAATCAGGTCGAGAAGGCGATGGATGCAAATTTTCATCGCATCCAGCACATGATGTTTACGCGCGTTCGGCATCCTGCCCCAACCCCGAACACACCCGCCTATCTAGAAGACGACGGTTGCGATTGACCAGCCCCGTTTGGACCGTTCCTGGCCGACAAGAGACGAGCAA
>JASFVZ010000463.1:0-3004 GCA_050049565.1 Chromatiaceae bacterium
ACGGCCAATGTCGAGCTGCCGGTCGGCAGCTGCAGCGACCCGCTGGTGCACCAGGAAACCGGCCAGCGCGCCGTGTTCTGCGGGCTGACATCGATCATCTGGCTGCATCGCAAGATCCAGGACGCCTTCTTCCTGGTGGTCGGATCACGCACCTGTGCGCACCTGATCCAGTCGGCGGCCGGCGTCATGATCTTCGCCGAGCCGCGCTTCGCGACCGCCGTCCTGCAGGATCGCGACCTGGCGGGCATGGCGGACTGCAACAGCGAACTCGATCGGGTCGTCGCCCAGGTCATCGAACGGCGCCCCGAGATCAAGACGATCTTCCTGGTCAGTTCCTGCCCCTCCGAGGTCATCAAGCTCGACCTCGGCACCGCGGCCCGCCGCCTCGCCGAGCAATACCGGGGCAAGATCCGCTTCGCCGAATACTCGGGCAGCGGCATCGAGACCACCTTCACCCAGGGCGAGGACAGCTGCCTGAAGAGCCTGGTCCAGGAGTTGCCCAAGGCCGACGACCGTGCCGATCCGTCGTTGCTGATCGTCGGCGCCCTGCCGGATATCGTCGAGGATCAGTTCGCGCGACTGTTCGACAGCCTCGGCATAGGCCCGGTGCACTTTCTGCCCGGCCGCAGCAGCGTGACGCTGCCGGCGGTCGGTCGCAATACCCGCTACCTGCTGGCCCAGCCCTACCTGGGCGAGACCGCCCGCGCACTCGACAAACGCGGCGCGACCGGGCTCAGCGCGCCCTTCCCGCTGGGTGCCGAGGGCAGCCGCGCCTGGCTGCTGGCCGCGGCGAACGCCTGGGATGTCACGGAAGCACGGCTGGACGAGGTCATAGCCGCACCGATGGACCGGGCACGGCGCGCAGTCGCGGCACAGCGCGAGATGTTGCAGGGCAAACGCATCGCGTTTCTGCCCGACTCCCAGCTCGAACTGCCGCTCGCCCGTTTCCTGGCGCGCGAATGCGGGATGCAGCTGACCGAGATCGGGACACCGTTCCTGGATCGTCGCATGGCCGACCCGGAACTGGCGCTGCTCCCGGCCGGCGTCCGCATCACTGAAGGACAGGACCTGGACCCGCAGCTGGACCGCATCCGCGAAACCCGCCCGGATCTGACCGTCTGCGGCCTGGGGATCGCCAATCCGCTCGAGGCGGAGGGGCTGCGCACCAAGTGGTCGATCGAGCTCACCTTCACGCCGATTCAGGGATTCGACCAGGCCGGCGATCTGGCCGGGCTGTTCACCCGCCCGCTGGATCGCCAGCAACGCATGAGGTTCTCACCGGCATGGAACTGACGTTCTGGACCTATGAGGGACCACCGCATGTCGGCGCGATTCGCGTCGTGACCTCGATGCGGGACGTGCACCTGGTATTGCACGCGCCGCAGGGCGACACCTATGCGGACCTGTTGTTCACCATGATCGAACGCCGGGACAAGCGCCCGCCGGTGACCTACACCACTTTTCAGGCCCGCGACCTGGGCCAGGATACGGCCGCGCTGGTGATCCGCACCCTGCGCGATGCCAGTGAACGCTTCAAACCCAAGCTCATGCTGGTCGCCGACTCGTGCACCGCGGAACTGCTGCAAGACCAGCCCGGTTCCCTGGCACGTGGCGCCAACCTGCCTGTGCCGATCATCCCACTCGAACTGGCCGCGTATTCACGCAAAGAAAACTGGGGCGCGAGCGAGGCCTTCTACCATCTGGTGCGTGGCCTGCTGGCCGGACGTGTAACCCAGTCCGGCAGCGAGCGCGCGAACAGGCCCGACGGCCGGCAGCCGAGCGTCAATCTGCTGGGGCCCAGCGCCCTGGGATTCCGCTGCCGTGACGACGTCACCGAGATCAGCCGGCTGCTCGAGCGTGTCGGCGTAAGGGTCAACGTGACCGCCCCGTTAAACGCCACGCCGGAAGACCTGCTGCGGATACCCGATGCGGATGCCAACGTCTGCCTGTACCCGGAGGTCGCCAAGACGACCTGCAGCTGGCTACAGCGCGCGTTCCGCCAGCCGACGATCAGCACCGTGCCGATCGGCGTCGGCGCGACCCTCCACTTCCTCCGCGAGGTCGGCGAGCTGCTCGACATCGACGTCAGCGAGGCGCTGGACGACGCCCAGTCACGCCTGCCCTGGTACTCGCGCTCGGTCGACTCCACCTACCTGACCGGCAAGCGCGTGTTCATCTTTGCCGATGCGACCCACGCGATCGCCGCGGCCCGCATCGCGCGTGACGAACTGGGTTTCGACGTCGTCGGCCTGGGCACCTATGCGCGCGAACTGGCACGCGACGTGCGCACGCTGGCCGCGGAGTTCGGTCTCGAGGCACTGATCACCGACGATTACCTCGAGGTCGAGAAACACATCGCCGAGGCCCACCCGGAACTGGTGCTCGGAACCCAGATGGAGCGCCACATCGCGAAGCGACTGGGGATCGGCTGCGCAGTCATCTCGACGCCCGCCCACGTGCAGGACTATCCGGCGCGCTACTCACCGCAGATGGGCTTCGAGGGCGCCAACGTCATCTTCGACAGCTGGGTACACCCCCTGATGATGGGGCTCGAGGAACACCTGCTGACCATGTTCAGGGAAGACTTCGAGTTCAACGACCATGCTGCACCGTCGCATCTCGCCAGCGTGGAAGGTCATGCGCCACGTGCCGCGGCCAATGATCTCGAACCGACCAGCGCACCGGAAACCGGCGTCACCTGGGACAGCGCGGCGGAAAAGGAACTCAAGAAGATCCCGTTCTTCGTGCGCGGCAAGGCACGAAGGAATACCGAACGCTTCGCCATCGAGCGCGGCGTCGACAGCATCAGCCTAGAGACACTGTATGAAGCGAAAGCCCACTTTGGCCGCTGATACCGTGGCGATCAATGTTGTCCTGGTAACGCTCGACAACCACCTGGGCGGCGCCGCCGAGCGCGCCGGTGCCGCCCTTGCCAAGGATCAGCCGGGCCTGAACCTGTGCCTGCATGCCGCCGCCGACTGGGGTCACGACCCGGCCGCACTCG
>JASFVZ010000086.1:0-7259 GCA_050049565.1 Chromatiaceae bacterium
CCCGCCACGGTGAGCATTGCCCTGAACCAGCAACCCGCCGAGGCCGTGTCGCCCGAAGATCGTTGCGCGGTGAAAGGCCCTGGTGCTCAGTGACCACCGGCCCCGCACTGGTCTTCGAAGGGGTCAGCAAGACCTTCGCTCACGGTGCCACGCCCTTGGCGGCGCTGAGTGATGTCGGCTTCACGGCGCAGGCAGGGCAGATCACAGGCTTGATCGGTCCGGATGGTGCCGGCAAGACCACCCTGATGCGACTGGCCGCCGGCCTGCTGCTGCCCGACAGCGGGAACCTCGAAGTGCTGGGCTTCGACATGGTCAGGGCACCATTGCAGGTGCAATCCTTGTTGGGTTACATGCCGCAACGCTTCGGCCTTTACGAAGACCTGAGCGTGCAGGAAAACCTGGACCTGTACGCCGATCTGCAGGGCGTGGATAAGCGGCAGCGCCCTCAGAACTTTATCGAACTGATGCACATGACCGGCTTGGCGCCCTTTACCCACCGCCTCGCCGGACGATTGTCCGGCGGTATGAAGCAGAAGCTGGGCCTGGCCTGCACCCTGGTCAGAGCGCCTTCCCAGCTGCTGCTCGACGAGCCGACCGTGGGCGTGGACCCGGTATCGCGAAGGGAACTGTGGGCCATCGTCAACCGGCTGGTCGAACAGCAGGGCCTGAGTGTGCTGCTGAGCACTGCCTACCTGGACGAGGCGGAACGCTGCGATAACGTGATCGTGATGCATGAGGGTCGCGTGCTGCGCCAGGGCACCCCGCGGGCGCTCAGTGCGCCGATGCGCGGCCGGACTTTTCATGTCGGCAGCGCGACGTTGGGCAAGCGCGGTTTGCAAAGTCGCCTGAGCCGCGTGCCCGGGGTGCTCGACGCGGTGATCGACAACGAGCAGGTGCGCATTGTCGCCCAGGAGGCCGGCATTCCGGACCTGCACGCCCACCTGGCCGAAGTCGGCGATGTCCGCATTATGCCCACCGAGCCGATCTTCGAAGACGCCTTCGTGGCGCTGCTGAAGCCCGAGCCGTCCGCGACACTGCCGGTATTCGGCGCGCCGCAGGGCGCCGCTGCGGTGCAGGATGGCCAAGTCATCGCGGTGAACAATGTGCAGCGGCGCTTCGGTGACTTTTACGCAGTCAGGGACGTCAGCTTCGCAGTGAAACGCGGCGAGGTGTTCGGTCTGCTCGGTGCCAACGGCGCGGGCAAGTCCACCACCTTCCGCATGTTGTGCGGCCTGTTGCCGGTCAGTGCCGGCGAGGTGAATGTGGTCGGCCATGACCTGCGCCGGGCGGGCGCCCAGGCGCGCAGTCGGCTGGGTTACATGGCGCAGCGCTTTTCCCTGTACGTCGATCTAACCGTGTCCGAGAACCTGAATTTCTTCGCCAAGACCTATGGCCTCGACCGTAATCGCCGTCGCCGGCGTATCGCCTGGGCACTGACGGCGTTCGAGCTTGGCGACTATGCCGACAGCAAGAGTGGCGATCTGTCGCTGGGATACAAGCAGCGCCTGGCGATGGCGGCGGCGCTGATGCACGAGCCGGATATCCTGTTTCTCGACGAGCCGACTTCGGGCGTCGACCCCCTAGCGCGGCGTGAGTTCTGGCAGCACATCAATGCCCTGGCCGAGTCGGGTGTGACGGTGCTGGTTACCACCCATTTCATGGACGAGGCCGATTATTGCGATCGGCTGGTGATCATGGCCGAAGGCGAGGTGCTGGCGGCCGGCACCCCGGAGGAATTGAAGGCGCGTTTTCGCAACGCGGCCCTGCCGTCGCCGACCATGGAGGACACCTTCATCGGCCTGATCGAACGCCGTGAGCAAATGGTAGGTACCGCGGCATGAACGCCGGCATGCGGCTGCGTGGTCTGGTCCGCAAGGAGAGCCTGCAGATCCTGCGCGACCCCTCCAGCATCGCCATTGCCTTCGTGATGCCAGTGGTGCTGTTGCTGCTGTTCGGCTTCGGCGTGTCGCTGGATGCCAGGAATGTCCGCTTGGCGCTGGTGGTGGAGCAGGCGGATGCCAACACCAGCAGTTTGGTGGCCGCATTCCGCAGCTCGGAATTCTTCCTGCCGAGTTTCTATACTCACATTCAGCAGGCCGAGCAGGTGCTGGCCAGCCACCAGGTTGACGGTATCGTTTGGCTGCGCAAGGATTTCAGCAGCCGCCTGCTGGGCAGCGGCGATGCGCCCATCGGTGTATACGTCAACGGCGTGGATGCCAATCAGGCGCGCATCACCGAGGGCTATATCCAGGGTGTGTGGCAGCTGTGGCTGGCGAGCTATGCGCGGGCGCAGGGGCAGGACCTCCCGGTCCCGGTGTCGCTGGAACCGCGCATCTGGTTCAACGCCGCGGTGCGCAGCCGCAATTACCTGGTGCCCGGCCTGATCGCCATCATCATGACCCTCACTGGCGCGATGCTGACCTCCATGGTGGTGGCCCGCGAATGGGAGCGCGGCACCATGGAGGCGCTCATGGTGACGCCGGTACGCATCTGGGAACTCACCGTCGGCAAGCTGTTGCCCTATTTCGTGCTGGGCATGGGCGGCATGCTGCTCAGCGTGGCGATGGCGCGCTGGGTGTTCGACGTGCCCCTGCGCGGGTCATTCTGGCTACTCACGGCAACCTCGGCGCTGTTCATGCTGGTGGCCCTCGGTATGGGTCTGCTGATCTCCACGGTGGCACGCAATCAATTCGTGGCCGGCCAGATCGCTCTTGTGGCGACGTTCCTGCCGGCGTTCATCCTGTCCGGCTTCATCTTCCAGATCAGCTCGATGCCGGCGGCCATCCAGGTTATCACCCATGTCGTGCCGGCCCGCTATTTCGTGGCGATCCTGCAAACCCTGTTCATGACCGGCGACATCTGGCCGGTGATCCTCAGCAATAGCGCGGCCTTGATGCTGATGATGGTGATCTTCCTCGGCTTGGCGCGGCGCAAGACCAGGAAGCGACTGGATTGAAACAGTCGCTGCAACGCATCCTCGCCCTGGCGGCCAAGGAACTGCTGGCGGTCCTGAAGGACAAGCGCAGCCGCATCGTGCTCATCGTGCCGCCGCTGTTGCAGCTGGTGGTATTCGGCTATGCGGCGACCTTTGACCTCAACGACGTGCCGATCGCGGTGTACAACGAGGATCGAAGCGCTCCTGCCCGCGAGCTGGTGGCGCATATCACCGGCTCGCCGCACTTCCACCTCACCACGCACATTGATCACGACGGCCAGATCGCACCGCTGATCGACAACCAGGCGGTGGTGGCGGTGGTGCACATCGGGCCGCGCTTCAGTGCCAACCTGCTCCAAGGCGACACCAGCTGGCTGCAGGTTATTATCGACGGCCGCAATTCGAACTCGGCATTGCTGGTGAAGGGCTATCTGGGCGAGATCGTCCGCGACTTCAACCTGGCCTGGGCGCAGCGCAGCGGCTTGCCTCCACCGGCGGCGTCGCTGCAGGTGCGGCCCTGGTTCAACAGCAACCTCGAGTCGCGCTGGTTCATCGTGCCGGGTATCGTTGGTCTGCTGACCCTGGTTGTCACGACCATCGTGACGGCGCTGTCGGTGGCCCGCGAGCGCGAGGCCGGCACCTTCGACCAGCTTCTGGTCACGCCGCTGCGGCCGTTCGAGATACTCATCGGTAAGGCCTTCCCCGGCATGCTGATCGGTGCCCTGGAAGGTTCATTCATCCTGCTGATGGCGGTGTACTGGTTCGAGGTGCCGCTGCGCGGCAGCCTGGGCGCCTTGTACCTGGGCATGTTGCTGTTCCTGCTGTCCGCGGTGGGGATCGGGCTAATGATCTCGTCGCTGGCGGTGACCCAGCAGCAGGGCATGCTGGGGGCCTTCCTGTTCCTGGTGCCGGCGGTCATCCTGTCGGGATTTGCCACGCCCATCGCCAACATGCCGTACGCGGTGCAACTGCTCACGACTGTCAACCCGCTGCGCTATTTCCTGGTGATTCTGCGCGGCGTGTTCCTGGAAGGCGATGGCTATGTTCTTTTGGTCGACGATTACTGGCCGATGGCGATCATCGCACTGGCGACCCTCACCATGGCCGGCTGGCTGTTCCGGCATCGCATGACCTGAGTATGGCCTGCCGTCACAGACGATGCCTTCCCCGGGCCTTGGTCACCGTGCCCCGTAGCTGTTCGTGGCGGCGCGGTGGTCGAGAGCCTCGGCGTCCACGAAAAAACCAGATTCCCAACTTGGGGACAGATGCGGGCCAGCGGCAGTTTGACGCTGGCGTCCCACCTCGCACCGACAACGGCTGTGGAAGGCGATCCTGCTTTGACGTTTCGCGACCTTCTACCCGTACCTGATCAACAGGGCACCCGAGGGTGCCGGCTGACCCCTTTGGCAAATCGCCACGGTAGCGTGGCAACAAGGTCTCAATGCGTGACGGCTCGGGGACGCGGGGGTGAGTCACCTGGCTCAAGGCGGTGACTTGGACCGGCCTTCGTCGTACTTGATGCTGATGTCGCGCAGGGCCTCGCCGGCGTGGGCGAGCCGGTCGGCCGCATTGGACAGGTGGCGGTAGACCTCGCGCCGCTTGATGCGCGTCACCACGAAGTCGAGGCAGTCCCGAGCCCTGGGCTGACTACCGGCCTCTGTCAACTGGCTGTATTCGTCGCCCTGGAACATGTCCTGCAATGCATCGCGGTACAGGTCTTCGACGCGACGTTCCGCTTCGCGGATCAGGACCGTATGCGCCACTGTCTCCGCCTGGCTGGAACTGAAACACCTCAGCCCCTTGACCAGTGAGTGCGCACCCTGTTTGATCTCCGTCGTCATGCGTTGCATCCAGTCGTCGGACTCGATCTGGAGCACCTCGACCTCGCGCACCGTGTTCTTCAGATAATCGAGTATGTGATCGGTTGCCATCGCGAGCTTGTTGATGTCCTCTCGATCGATGGGTGTGATGAAGCTGCCGTAGAGGGTGCCGAGTGTCCGGTCACGCAGCGCGTGACCCTGTTCGACCAGGCTGTTGACCCGATCCGCCTGCCTTGCCTCGCTGGAAGCCAGGTAGTCGCTCAGTGCGCTCACGGTCGCACACAGGTTGCCAGCCTGCGCCTGGAGCATGCCGTCGAAATCGGGCATGGGGGGAACCAGGGTATGCCACAGTCGCGACCACCAAGAGGTTCGGGAAGAATGGGTCATGCCACCAATCTCGTCACTATCGCATGGGTCAACGCGGCCAGCGCCATGGCGACCGGAAGCGTGACCAACCAGGTAAACAGGATTTCCATCGCCTTGCCCCAACGTACCGCCTGCGGACGCTCGGCTGCGCCGATGCCCATAATGGACGAACTCACCACGTGAGTGGTCGACACCGGCCCGCCGAAAGCCGCGGATACGGAGATCACGGTGGCTGCGGCCAGCTGGCTGTCGAAGGCGTGCAGTGGTCGCAGGCGGTAGATGCCGAAACCCACCGTGCGGATGATGCGCCAGCCACCGGATGCGGTGCCCAGGGTGATCGCCGAGGCGCACAGCAGGATCACCCAGAACGGGACGGCAAAGCCGGGCAACTCGCCGCTGACGACCAGTAGTAAGGTGATCACGGCCATGGTCTTCTGCGCATCGTTGGCGCCGTGGGAAAAGGCCAGCCAGGCCGCGCCGAACCACTGCAGGCGTCGTAGTGGCCGGTTGACGCAGGGGTGGGCCCGGCGCAGCAGCACGCGCATGAATCGATGCAGGACAAAGCCGACGCCGAACCCCAGCAGGGGCGCGAGGAGCAGGGTCGCCAATATCTTGGCCAGGCCGGTCAGGTGACCGTGCTCGACCAGTTCGCGCCAGCCCCACACCACGTGATCGGCGCCTGCGGCAACCAGCACGGCGCCACACAGCCCGCCGATCAGCGCGTGGGACGACGAGGAAGGTAGGCCGCGCCACCAGGCCAGCAGGTTGACCGAGATGGCCCCAATGGCACCTGACAGCAGCACCATGACGGAACCGCCGGCGGGCAGGTTGTCCAGGGTGATGAAGCCGCCGACGGTGTCGGCCACCGCGGTGCCGCCGAGCACCGGGCCGAGAAAGGTGAACACGGAAACCAGCAGGATCGCCTGGGTCGGTGTCATGGCCCGGCAGGCGATCACCGAGGCCACCATGTTGGCGGTGTCATTGAATCCGTTGGTGAAATCGAACAGCACGAGCAAGGCGATGCCTATAAGCAGCAGCCAGGTCAGTTCCACGGCGAGGATCTACAGGTCGAAGCTTTGGCCGAACATCGGCATCTCCACCTGGGTGTCCTGCAGTCGCGCGGCGAAGTGCTGCATCACGTCTTCATCGCCGTGGACCAGAAAAGTGCGTTCGGGCGATCCGGTCTGACTATGCCAGCTGCTCAGTTCTGCCTGGTCCGCATGAGCGGAAAAGCCGTTTATAGTGTGGATCTTTGCCGCAACCCGGATCTCCTCGCCGTAGATGTGTACGCGCTCGGCGCCGTCGATGATCTGGCGCGCCAGGGTGCCCCGCGCGGCAAAGCCGACGAAGATCACGCTCGATTCCCGACGCCACAGGTTGTGCCGCAGATGATGGCGCACCCGGCCACCCGTGCACATGCCGGAGCCAGCCAGGATCACGGCGCCGCTGCCGATGCGGTTCAGCGCCATGGATTCGGCTGTCTCCCGGGTGAAATGTATACCGGGCAGCTGGAAGGGATCGCGTCCTTCGCGAAACAGTTGCCCGACCTCGGGCTGATAGCATTCCGGATGTCGCTCGAAGATCTCCGTGGCCGAGATGGCCATTGGTGAATCCAGGAACACCTGGATAGACCCGGGCAGCCGGCTCTGTTCGACGCCCTCACGCAGATAGAACAGAAGCTCCTGTGCCCGCTCCAGCGCAAAAGTCGGGATGACCACGTTGCCGCCACGCTTGAAGGTGTCGTTGATCGCCTCGTACAACTCTTCGACGGATGGCTTCAGCGCCTTGTGCAGGCGGTCGCCGTAGGTGGTCTCCATGACCACCACGTCCACCTTTGGGGGTGTGGCGGGGCTGCGTAGGAAGGGTCGCTCGGCGTTGCCAAGGTCGCCGGAAAACAGCACGCTGCGGCGTCGTGCCTGCTCCTCCATTTCCAGGTGGATGCAGGCCGATCCCAGGATGTGGCCGGCGTCGATGAAGGTAGCGCGTATACCGGGGGCGAGCTCGAGCGGCTGGCCATAGCTGGCACTGCGTCCGAAGTGTTCAGTGCTGTTGAGCGCATCCAGGACCGAATACAGCGGCGTGCCGTTGTGACTGGCATGGCCGTGGCGAGCCTTCTTGCGGGACTGGTAACGTGCCTC
>JASFVZ010000003.1:0-14054 GCA_050049565.1 Chromatiaceae bacterium
ATCCGGCGTTGCGGCGATGTTGGAGGTGGCCCAGTACCTGGCCGATCTCCAAGCGCAGGGAAAACTCGCGGCGCAGCGTGACATCGTCTTCGCGGCCTGGTCCGGCGAGGAGCTGGGTACCCTGGGCTCGTCGCACTTCGTCGAGTCGCTGGCCGGTTCGGGAAAGCTCCAACAACAGGTCGGTGCCTACCTGAACCTGGACATGGTCGGCCATCTCGACGACGCCCTGTATCTGCAGGGCATCGCGTCGAGCCCGATATGGCCGCGTGAAATCGAGCGGCGCAATGTCCCGGTAGGCCTGCCGGTTGCGACCAAGGCGGATCCCTACCTGCCCACCGACGTCACGCCTTTCTACATGCAGGGCGTGCCGGTGCTGAACGCCTTTACGGGGGCACACGAAAACTACTCGACACCGCGCGATACGGCCGACACGCTCAACTATGACGGCCTGCGTGACACGGCACGTCTGATGGCGGGTATCGCCCGCTCCCTTGCGCGCTCGCCCGAGTCACCGGCCTATGTCGCGGTCGAGCGGCAGGGTGGTGGCATGTCCCGTCGCCACTTGCGGGCCTACCTCGGCACCATCCCGGGCTATGGGCAGGATGAATCGGTCAAGGGCGTGAAGTTGCAGGGTGCGGTCAAGGGCGGGCCGGCAGAAGCCGCCGGGGTGCAGAACGGCGACGTCGTCGTGGGTCTGTCCGGCATCGAGGTCGAGACGATCCAGGATTTCATGGCGGCGCTGGCCGGGCTCAAGGTCGGTGAACCGACCGATCTCACCGTGCTGCGCAATGGCCAGCGTGTGAAACTCGAAGTCACCCCCGGCGCGCGGGAGTAGCCCACTAGAGCAGTTCCGTATCGTCGTGCGCATACGGCGGGCTGCAGCAGCACAGGATCACCAGCGTCTCGCCACCGGTGTTGTGCACACAATGCGACGCGCCTGGCGCAATCGCGATCGAGTCACCGGGGCGGATCGGAAACTGCTCGCCGTCCAGGGTCATGACGCCTTCACCGGCAGTCACGTGGTAGAGCTCCTCGCTTTTCCTGTGTCGGTGCAGCGCGGTCTGTTCGCCCGGATTGATGCGCGCCTCGGCCAGGCTCTGCGCGCGATTGCCATGCCGGCTCGGGTGCATCAGTTCACGGATCTCTGAGCCGTCCTTGGTCTGAAACGCGACGATGGCGGCATAGTGGGTCAGCTTGGTCATAAGGCGATTGCGGCAACGCCGCCGACCATCAGGCCGCCGGCCAGCAGGTGGCGTCCGAGGTGGCGTTCTCCGAACAGCATAGCGCCGTACAGCATGCCGAACAGCAGGCTGGTGCGCTTAGCGGCAATCATGTAGGCGGCCTCGACCTTGGCCAACGCGAGGAAATGCGTCACCACCATGCCTGCCATGAACCCCGCGACGATCAGCAGTGGCAGCCAGCCGAAACGCCCGACTCGCAGCGCGCTGGGACGTGTGAGGCCGACGAATACCAGCGTCATGACGCCGAGCAGGGCGAAATAGAAGGCGCCGAACTGCTCAGGCGGCATCCAGGTCATTGCGGCCTTGCCGCCGACCGACGTCACCGCGTAGATCGACGCCGCCGCGAGCATCAGTCGGGCACCCCGGTTGTCGAGGATCGCCCGAAAAGGCGCGGCCAGGGTAGTGAGTGTGAGTCGATCGGCCTGCTCGAAGTTGAGCAGCCAGGAACCCAGCACGACCAGCAGCACACCGACGAAACCGCGCGGGCTGACGGTCTCGTCGAGCACCAGCCAGCCGGTCAGTACGACCAGCACCGGCGTAAAGGCGAGATACGGCACGGTCAGCGCCAGCGGGTGGTCGCGGATGGCGGTGACGTAGAGCAGCATCGCGACCAGTTCGAGCGGCAGCAGCACGCCGATCCAGGCCCAGAACGCGACCGGCATGGGCTGCAACTCGAACGTCAGGGCAAGCGGCATCAGCAACAGGCCGCTCAGGCCCAGGCGGATCACGACCAGTTCACGTGCGCCGGCCTGCCTCAGCCAGTGCTTGGCTGCCGCATCGGAAGTGGCCAGCGCGAACGCGCAGATCAGACTGAGGGTGAGCCAGTGCAAAGCGGGCAGCTACCGGAGATGGCGACGGCGCCGATTGTAGGCGTCAGACATACCGCCCGCTTACCCGAGCGCATCGGTGGGCGGTGGCTCGCCGGCAGAAAACCGCGCAATTGGTGGATTTCCACACATTGCGCCCATTTCGGCGTGTAGTGGGGCGCGTGATTAACATCGGGGAATCAACGACGTGTGTCGGTTGTGCTGACGTTGGCACCAAGGTTGCTGCTGTCGATCCGTTGCCCTCGATGGCAGCACCGCATCCGACAAGAACACAGCCAGTAAGTTAGGAGAAACCCATGCACTATCGACTGATCGGCGCCGCCGTCGCCGCGACCCTGGCCTTCACGGCTGCCCCGGCATTCTCAGCCTGCGACCCGGGCGAGATCGTCATCAAGTTCAGCCATGTCACGAATACCGACAAGCACCCGAAGGGCATCGCCGCCTCGCTGCTCGAGCAGCGCGTCAACGACGAGATGAACGGCAAGGCCTGCATGCAGGTGTTCCCGAACTCGACACTCTATGACGACAAGAAAGTGCTCGAGGCGATGCTGAACGGTGATGTGCAGCTGGCCGCGCCGTCGTTGTCGAAGTTCGAGAAGTTCACCAAGAAGTTCCGGATCTTCGACCTGCCGTTCGTATTCGAGGACGTCGCCGCGGTAGACCGCTTCCAGAACTCGGAGGCCGGCGAAAAACTCAAGAACTCGATGAACCGGCGCGGCCTCAAGGGGCTCGCCTTCTGGCACAACGGTATGAAGCATATGTCGGCCAACAGGCCGTTGATCAAACCGGAAGACGCTGCCGGCCTGAAGTTCCGCGTGCAGGCCTCCGATGTCCTGGTTGCCCAATTCGAACAGCTCAATGCGTCGCCGCAGAAGATGTCGTTCAAGGAGGTCTATGGCGGTCTACAGACCAAGGTCATCGATGGTCAGGAAAACACCTGGTCGAATATCTATGGCAAGAAGTTCTTCGAGGTCCAGGATGGGGTCACCGAGACCAATCACGGCATCCTGGATTACCTGGTCGTGACATCGACCGAGTGGTGGGACGGTCTGCCTGCGGACGTGCGTGATCAATTAGCGACCATCCTCAAGGAGGTCACCGAGACCCGCAATGCCGAGTCGACCAAGGTCAACGAGCAAAACAAGCAGAACATCATTGCTGCGGGCGGCGTTGTTCGTACCCTGACGCCTGAACAGCGTCAGGCCTGGGTCGAGGCAATGAAGCCGGTCTGGAAGCAGTTTGAGAAGGACATCGGTGCCGACCTGATGGAGGCAGCGCTCTCCGCCAACCAGGGCTGAGACCCGTCCAGTGGGCCCGGACGCGGGATGCGTCCGGGCCGGCTCCGGCGCAAGGCCGGGAAGCGCCGCGGACTGAAGAATCCGCCGACAAGGGGAAAGCGCATGCAACAACAACCGCCGGGTCCGATCGGTCGCTTTACCGACGCGATCGAGGAAACCAGCATCGCGATCTGCCTCGGGCTCATGACCCTGGTCACCTTCGCCAACGTGGTCGCCCGCTATGTCTTCGACGACAACATTCTCTGGGCGCTCGAGCTGACGGTCTTTCTGTTCGCCTGGCTGGTCTTGATGGGCATGTCATACGGCGTCAAGAAGCACGTGCACATCGGTGTCGACGTCGTGATCAATGCCGTGTCGGGCAGCGCCCGAAAGGTCCTGGCCCTGCTCGCGGCGGCCGCGTGCCTTTCGTTTTCCGTGCTGCTGCTGATCGGTGCCTGGGACTATTGGTATCCGTTTGCGACCGAGCGTGCCTGGCTCGAGACCGACGACATACCGATGCCCGAGTTTCTGCAGTTCCTCGCCGACTCGATGAACGAAGGCGAGCGCTACGAGAAGATGCCGCGCTGGATTCCCTATCTCGCTCTGCCGCTCGGTGTGGCGCTGCTGACGTTCCGCTTTCTCCAGGCCACCTGGCAGATCCTCACCAACCGGTCTGACCGCCTGATTGCGAGTCACGAGGCGGAAGAGCTGATGGAAGAGCTCGAGATGGTCGCGCCGCAAAGTGGCAAGGTCGGCTCGCCGCGCGACGGGGAGGGCTGAGATGGAAGTTGCACTCCTGTTCGTAATGGTCATCGGCATGATGCTGATCGGCGTCCCGATCGCCGTCGCACTGGGGCTGTCGAGCATCCTGTTCCTGATGATGTTCTCGCACGGCGCATCGCTCGCGTCGGTGGCCCAGACGCTGTTCTCTGCGTTCGAGGGTCACTACACCCTGTTGGCAATCCCGTTCTTCGTGCTGGCCTCGGTGTTCATGTCGACCGGCGGTGTGGCGCGACGGATCATTCGTTTCGCCATCGCCGTGGTGGGTTCGTTTCGCGGTGGCCTGGCGATCGCGTCGGTGTTCGCCTGTATGTTGTTTGCGGCGCTCTCGGGTTCGTCGCCGGCGACCGTGGTCGCGATCGGCTCGATCGTCATCGCCGGCATGATCAGCGTCGGTTACTCGCGTGAGTTTGCCGCGGGCGTCATCTGTAACGCCGGTACGCTCGGTATCCTGATCCCGCCGTCGATCGTCATGGTGGTCTACGCCGCGGCGACCGACGTCTCGGTCGGCCGTATGTTCCTCGCCGGCGTGTTTCCCGGCCTGCTGGCCGGTCTGATGTTGATGATCGCCATCTACATCATCGCGCGCATCAAGGGACTACCGGCGCAGCCCTGGGCAGGCTGGGGTGAGATCTTCGACTCGGCGCGCGAGGCCTCGTGGGGATTGATGCTGATCGTGATCATTCTCGGCGGTATCTACGGCGGCATCTTCACGCCGACCGAGGCGGCCGCGGTCGCCGCCGTCTATGCGTTTCTGATCGCCAATTTCGTCTATCGGGATATGGGGCCGTTCAAGGACGGTGCCGGCAATCTCGCCTTGCTCCCGCTGCGGGCCGTCGGCGTGCTGTGGCACCCGGATACGAAGCATGCCTTGTTCGAGGCCGGCAAGCTCACGATCATGCTGCTGTTCATCATCGCCAATGCGTTGATCCTGAAGCACGTGCTGACCGAAGAGCGGTTGCCGCAGGCGATCACCGAGGCGATGCTCTCGGCCGGTCTCGGGCCGATCACTTTCCTGATCGTGGTCAACGTGCTGCTGCTGATCGGTGGCCAGTTCATGGAGCCATCGGGCCTGTTGATCATCGTCGCGCCGCTGGTATTCCCGATCGCGATCGCGCTCGGCATCGACCCGATCCATCTCGGGATCATCATGGTCGTGAACATGGAGATCGGTATGATCACACCGCCCGTCGGCCTGAATCTGTTCGTGACCGCAGGAGTCGCGAAGATGTCGGTGACCAACGTGATCCGGGCGGCCCTGCCGTGGGTCGCGATCATGTTCCTATTCCTGATCATCGTGACCTACCTGCCGACCGTCTCGACCTGGCTGCCGAACACGCTGATGGGGCCTGAGATCATCACCCGGTAGCCGGTGCGTTGAATGACCGGGTCAGTTCGGGGCGCCGCGGGCGTCGTCGAACAGGGCGGTGCTGGTATCGGTGCCGCTGAAGTCGGCTTCCTTCAGGTTGGCCCGGTTGAAGCGGGTGCGCGTCAGGTCGGCGCGATCGATATGAGCACCGTACAGGTTGGCGTCACTCAAGTCGCTCTGCATCAGAATCGCCTGGGTGAAGCGGGCGTCCTTCAGGTTCGCACCGGCCAGACTGGCCTTGGTGAAGCGTGCGCCCGTGAAGTCGACGCCGACGAGATTGCCCCCGATGGTTGCGAGATCGAAGCGGGCCTTGCGCGCGGTGGCGCCGGTCATGGTCGCCCCGGTCATCTGCACGTCACGCAGGTCGGCGCCATTCAGCTGGGCATCGGTGAAGTCGACCTTGCGCAGGGTCGCGCCGCGAAAAGCGGCATTGGTCAGAACCGTAGCGCGGAACTTGGTAAAGGACAGCTGAGAGCGGTCGAATCGTACGCCGGTGAGATCGA
Organism: Chromatiaceae bacterium; assembly: GCA_050049565.1. Taxonomy (GTDB): domain Bacteria; phylum Pseudomonadota; class Gammaproteobacteria; order Chromatiales; family Chromatiaceae; genus Thiosocius. The sequence continues at coordinate 5,998 of JASFVZ010000003.1, forward strand.
GCCCGTCGAAGCGCGCGTGGTCGGCGCGGACGTCGACGAACCAGGCATTGGCGATGTCGGCTACCTCACGAAAGTCGACCTGGCGCAGATCACCCTCGTTGAACGTGACCTCGCCGAGGCGCGCGCCCTCGAGCCTGACGTTGCGCAGGTCGGCGCCAACGAGGCTGGCACCATGCAGATCGGCACCGCGCAGGTCGGCATGAGTCAGGTTTGCGGCATCGAGTCGGGTATCGACCATGATGGCATTGCGCAGGTCGGCACGCCCGAGTCGCGCGGCATGCAGATCGAGTCCGGACAGGTTGGCACCGACCAGGCGGATGCGCCCGAGACTGGCACGTTCGAGGTCGGCATCCCGGAGATCGGCGCCACTGAGGTCGGCCTTGAACAGTGTGGCCTTCCGGAGTTTGGCGCCGCGCAGGTCGGCATTGCGCAGGTCGGCACTCATCAGGCGCATGCTCGACAGGTCGGCGCCCGACAGGTCGCAATTCGGGCAGTGACCGGTATTGGCGAGCTGCGCGTAATCGGCTGGCTGACCGAACGCCAATCCGGCCATCAGCGGCAAGGCAAGCAGCAGGGCGCGGTTTGTCGTCGTTGCCATGGGTCCTTCCCGAGCAATGGGCCTCGGGTCGCCGTCAGTCGAATGCCAGCTACCGATCGTCTAGTTTACTAGACGGAGCGCCTGTTCTACGACCTTGACGTCGGCGCCTGGCAAATGGGCGTTTTCAGACAGGTGGCGCCGCCACGCCCGGGCCCTTGGCTGACCCTGGAACAGGCCCAGCATATGACGGGTGACACGGTTCAACGGGATATCGGCGCGTCGTGCCCGTGCGATGTACGGCAACATCCGATCGACGATATCGGCACGCGACAGGCTGTGTCCCTTGTCACCGAACACCCGGCGGTCGGCGTCTGCCAAAAGCCAGGGATTGGTATAGGCCTCGCGACCGATCATCACGCCATCGAGTTCGGCAAGCGTCTGACGGACCTCTTCGAGCGTCTTGATACCGCCATTGATGACGATCTCGAGGTGCGGAAAATCGTGTTTCAGCCGGTGCACGACGTCGTAGCGGAGCGGTGGGATCTCGCGGTTCTCCTTCGGGCTGAGTCCCTTCAGCCAGGCCTTGCGCGCATGGACGATAAAGGTCCCGCAACCGGCATCGGCGACCGTCTCAACGAAGCGGGCCAGTGCCGAATAGCTGTCCTGCTCGTCGATACCGATGCGGTGTTTGACGGTGACCGGGGCGCCGGTGCCGGTGCGCAGGGCGGCGACGCACTCGGCGACCAGCGCCGGTTCGGCCATCAGGCAGGCGCCGAAACGCCCGTTCTGCACCCGGTCCGACGGACAGCCGACGTTCAGATTGACCTCGTCATAACCCCATTGCTCGGCGAGACCGGCACAGGCGGCGAGTGCGTCGGGGTCGCTGCCGCCCAGCTGCAGGGCGAGCGGATGTTCCTGCGGATCGAAGTCCAGGAAACGTTCCGGGGCCTGGTGCAGCAGCGCGCCGGTCGTGATCATCTCGGTATAGAGCAGGGTCCGACGTGTGATCTGGCGCAGAAAGAAGCGGCAGTGCCTATCGGTCCAGTCGAGCATGGGCGCAACGCTGAGGCGGTGGTCGGCATTTTTGACGAACATCAGTAAAAACTATCAGATAAGTGTTCTTTGTAGGCCTGGGTCAGTCCAGGCATGGATTGGATCGACAGATGGAGCCGCAAGAAGAAAGCGATAAGAAACAAAAACTAACAGGGTGCGCCTACTCGTTTCGGAGAATCATCAACAGAATACGACGAGCTCCTTGCTCAAGAATTGCTACACGTTCCGGCGTGTAGCAATGGCGTTTCAGCGTTCTTCGATGGCGACAGCCACCCCGACCCAGGGGCCTGCTCTGCACGGGTTTCTGCTATTCTTCGTTCGTGATTCGCGAATGAAGAATAGCAATGGTGCTCAAGCCGCAGGACATCTACGTATTGCTGAAACTGGTTGCCGTCGGGCACGAGCCGTGGAGCTACAGTCGCCTGGGTCTGGACCTCGGCATGAGTCCATCCGAGGTTCACGGTGCGCTAAAGCGGGCGCTGCGTGCCGGACTGGCGGTGCAGGGAGACAACACTGTCCGGCCGAATGTCCGCACGCTCGGCGAGTTTCTGCTGCACGGGATCCGGTACGTCTTCGTACCCGAGCGAGGGGAATTGACTCGCGGTATGCCGACCGCGCACGCCGCGCCGGTGATGCTGGAAAAGGTCGTGGCTGATGCCGAGCCCCCTCCGGTCTGGCCTCACCCCGAGGGCGAGGTGAGGGGCATCGGATTCTCTCCTTTGCACAAGTCGGCCCCTGTTGCAGCCAGCCAGGATGCCGCCTTTTACGATCTCCTTGCATTGGTCGATGTGCTGCGCGCTGGCCGGGCTCGAGAACGGGCGATTGCAGGCAGGGAGTTGCAGAAACGATTGAAGACCCATGGCGACACGAAACCCCAACATTGAGACTCTCGAAATGGCGGCCGCGCGCCTTGGCGAATTGCGCGATGAGTTGGTGTTCCTGGGTGGCTGCGCAACCGGGCTGCTGATTTCCGACGCCGGTGCGGTCATTCTCGATGTCATGCCGACTGACACGCGCATACTGGGTTTCGGGAACCGATGGTACTCGCCAGCACTGCGCGCTGCGGTGAGCGTCGAGCGGCCGTCCGGTGCGGGGGTGCGTAGTGTCTCGGCGCCTTACTTTCTGACCACCAAGCTCGAAGTGTTCGATGGCAGGGGAAATGGCGACTACCTGACGAGTCACGACATCGAAGATCTTGTTGCGGTCATCGATGGTAGGCCGGAGTTGCTCAGGGAATTGGCGGAATCCGCGGATGACCTGAAGGACTACCTCGCGACCGATTTGCCAGTCTGTTGGTGACGCGGGCATTCATGGATGCGCTGCCAGGTCACCTGCCGCCGGATCGGGCGCGGCAGGCCAGGCTTTCGCTGGTGACGGGACGTATGCAAGTCATTGCGAGGACAGGCAGTTAGCGGATGGGTTAGAGGACTCGATTCTGAAATCGCCGGGAACCCGGAAAATGTCAGCACCAGCAAAGTCCGCGACCGCATTGACTGCAACCGGCCAGAAAGAGACATTCCCCCTTGCCGCGAGATCGATTTTCAGGATGCTTTTCACGCCGAGTTTCGCGAATTGGCGGAACCGGAAGTCACTGGCGACGAAGCCCAAATCGGGAACTCGTGTCTACCTTGGTCGAATAGCTGGCTAGCCGGGAAGCGTTGGCCGGTTGTTGCGGGTGCTCGGCGGAATTGAGCACGGCGTAAAACACCAAGGGCAGATAGTATTGGAAGATTACCCAAGTTTATCTCTCAAAGAGATAAACTATAAATACTTCCGTAAACTCGCTATATTTCAATCCGTGAACCCCGTAAAAAATCCTTTCTCACCCGGCGCTGGTAGCCCGCCGCCGGAGTTAGCTGGACGCGACGACTTGCTTCGCCAAGCGGAGATCGCCTTGGCCCGAATGCGCGAAGGACGGCACGAGCAGAGCCTTATGCTCGTCGGGTTGCGCGGTGTTGGAAAGACCGTTCTACTCAACCGCATCCGCGGTATGGCGGAAGCAATGGCGTACAGCGCGTTGATGATCGAGGCGACCGAGAGTCGCTCGTTGCCCGAGTTGCTGATCCCGGGGTTGCGCCAGATCCTATTTCAGCTCGATGCCGCCGCCGACGTTAGCGACAAGGTCAAGCGCGGTCTGCGCGTGCTGCGCAGCTTCGTCGGAGCGGTGAAGGTCAAGATGGGAGAGATCGAATTCGGACTGGATGTCGATCCCGAGAAAGGTGCTGCCGACAGTGGCGACCTGGAGGCGGACCTAAGCCAACTTTTTATCGCCGTAGGCGAGGGGGCACGAGATCGCGGAGCTGCGATTGCACTCATCATTGACGAGGTGCAATACCTCAGTGAAGAAGAGATGAGCGCACTGATCATGGCAATTCATCAACTATCTCAGCGGGCGCTGCCGATAGTCTTGGTAGGCGCTGGCCTTCCTCAGTTGGTGGCTCTAGCCGGGCGGTCGAAATCCAATGCAGAGCGGCTATTTCAGTACCCAGAGATAGGCGCATTGTCTGAAACGGACGCGAAGGAGGCGCTGCGCGATCCTGTTCAGAAGCAGGGTGTGGACTTCACGGACGCGGCGCTGGACGCGCTGGTCCAGGCGACGCATGGTTATCCCTACTTCTTGCAAGAGTGGGGCTACCAGGCGTGGAACCTGGCTGATTCATCGCCAATTGATGTTGACGTGATCGAGCTGGCGACATCCCGCGCTATCGACAAACTCGACCAAAGTTTCTTCCGGGTCCGGTTTGATCGTCTGACCCCGCGAGAGAAGGACTATATGCGGGCCCTCGCGGATTTGGGTCCTGGGCCACATCGGTCCGGTGACATTGCGGAGCGGCTCGGCATCAGGGTGCAGTCCGTGGCCCCGCTGCGCTCGAACCTGATCTCGAAAGGGATGATCTTCAGCCCCGCACATGGCGATACCGCTTTTACCGTCCCCCTGTTTGATGAGTTTATGCTGCGCACCATGCCGGACTGGACTCCGAACCGGTGAGTAACCATCCTCCGGAGCCGCCAGCCAGTAACGGCTAACGCCCGGGAAGTGGTTATCAGCTTTTAACGCGTGGCAATGAACCACAAGGTATCCGCTAGTGGTCTGCAGCAGTCGAGGCGGTCGCAACCCGAAAAGGTCTGGTTGGTGTGTGCGCCGTGATAAGGCGGCGTTTCTCAGTGGGTGCGAATCCCACCCGGCAAATTCGCTCCGGCCGGAAGCAATCGGAGCAGTCATGGAGGTAACGAAGTGGCTGAAGCCTCTGGTGTAGAGGGTCATTAAGTGACTTGGCGAGTGTGCAGGCCGTAACGTGAGTGAACGCTGAGCAAGCCTCGAAAAGGACGTTGCACAGGCCGACCCGGTCACACTTTCGGGGAAGGCTGACATGGCTGGTGGGAATGAGCGAGAGAGTACCCCCAGTCGCTGTGCCGGGGTAATGGCGACGGCATGTACACAAGAGGGAAACGCACGCAACACGGGAAGCCCCATGGCGTGGTGCAGGATCACCAACCGGACGCCCGTGAGGGACAGGCCGGGCGCCTTGGGGTGGCGGAGAGGCCCGTATTACTGAGGAAGCCGGGTAATGCCGGTGGAGGGAAGGGGCCTTGGTTCAAGACAAACGCAGGACGTAGGAAAGGACAGGAGATTGGGCAACCTATCAACTCCGAAACGTGTTCAGAAACTGCAGAGGGCGTTATACGCGAAAGCGAAGGCAGCGCCTGACTTCCGCTTCTACGCGCTGTACGACAAGATCTACCGGGAAGATATCCTGGCGCATGCCTATGCCCAGTGCCGCTCAAATAAGGGGGCACCGGGTGTGGATGGTCAGGACTTTGCGGACGTCGAGGCGTACGGGCGAGAGCGATGGTTGGGTGAACTGGCGCTTGCGCTCAGAGAGGAGACTTACCGACCGGAACCGATCAGACGCGTGTATATCCCCAAGGCCAATGGCAAGCTCAGGCCACTGGGCATCTCCACCCTGCGGGATCGGGTCTGCATGACAGCAGCGATGCTGGCGCTGGAGCCGATCTTCGAGGCCGATCTTCCCGCCGAGCAGTACGCCTACCGCCCGGGCCGCAGTGCCCAGCAAGCGGCGGTTGAAGTGGAAGAGACGCTGTTTCGCAGCCACCCGGACGTCGTAGATGCCGACCTCTCGGACTACTTCGGAAGCATCCCCCATGCCGAATTGCTGAAATCAGTGGCCCGCCGCATCGTTGATCGGCGGGTGTTGCATCTGATCAAGCACTGGCTGGAATGCCCCGTGGAAGAAACCGACAAACGAGGGCGGAAGACACGGACGACGGAGGCCAAAGACAGCCGATGCGGCATACCGCAGGGCTCTCCCGTGTCACCCCTGCTGGCCAATTTGTACATGCGCCGGTTTGTGTTGGCATGGAAGCAGCTCGGGCTGGAGCGAAGCCTTGGCAGCCGGATCGTGACGTATGCGGATGACCTGGTGATTCTGTGCAGACGCGGTAAGGCCGAAGAGGCCCAGCGGTGGATGCGCGAGATCATGGGGAAGCTGAAGCTCACGGTCAACGAGGAGAAGACGCGGATCTGTAAGCTACCGGAAGAAGAGTTCGATTTTCTGGGTTACACGTTTGGGCGGATGTACTCGAGGCGCACGGGGCAGGCCCGTATCGGCTTGCGGCCGTCGAAGAAGAGTATCCAGCGCATGGTGAGAGAGATCCATGAGCTGACCGCCGAAGCGATGGTATGGCAAGAGACCACAGCGTTGGTGGGCAAGTTGAACCGCATGTTGCGGGGCTGGGCGAACTACTTTCAAGTGGGAACCGTCAGCCGCGCCTATCGTGCGCTCGACCGCTACACGACGATGCGGTTGCGCCGGTGGTTGCGCAACAAGCACAAAGTCAGGTGCACTGGGTACCGGTCCTATCCAGACTCGTACCTCTACGAGACCCTGCGTCTCGTCCGTCTGACCCGCTTGGGGTGTGATGTGTCGTGGGTGAAGGCGTGATGTCTTGTCCGAGCGCCGGATGCGGGAAATCTGCACGTCCGGTGCGACGAGCGGGGTGTGGAAACGGAGTGATGGTCCGGCTATTGAGGCACCGCCAGACGAAAGGGGCGGCAACAGATAGGCTGGGCCTTAGGCCACCGCGCCACATCTCGACTCTACCGCCAAGAGACGAAGCATCTGATCTCGGGTGAGAGCATGGGCGCAAGGCTCGGGCATGGGCCCGGAACACAAAGCAGCCCTTGTCGTGGGCGCCGCTTCTCGGACCGAATTGACGTCCGGACAGGGGGCACTGATGGCCGCGAGGAAGACGATCGTCTGGCAAAAGACAGTGCCGGTCCTCCCCTAACGTTTCTCGCCTTCCCCCTGCGATCCATCGGTCGGCTTCGGTGCATTGAAGCCTCTCGCAGTCAAACTCGTGACAGACCCTGTCGACTTCGTTCCGAATGTGCGGGGATAGATGGCACATTTAGGGTGCTGTCACTAAGAGGTTGTCAAATTGCATGCTTCCAGACAGGGTCTCCAAATTGAACCCCACCAAGGAAACCGGCCGGGCGCGAGGAGTACGGTAGTCGATCACCAGCTCGTCCTGCAGGTAAACACGCACCCATTGAGGGTCGACCGCGATACGGAGCTCTTGCCATCCAGAGAGGGATGCTGAAGTGCCTTTGTTACCAATCTCGCGCCCGCCCTTTGTTTCCCAGACGTTTATCTCGTTCGACGTCGCGTAGAGGCCAACGGTCGTTCTTCCCGCGTGCTCGTCCATCATCAAATTGATGTGGCCACCGACGGGAGGTGCCGATAAGACGCGAAAGCGTATTCTGACCTCGTATGCCGAAACACTATCGGCGCCACTGATCCTCGGCTGTGCGTGATAGTGATCGTCCAGCTGCAGGACGAAATCCGTAGCTGTGCGGGTCCGCCGGATGCCGCCGCGACCCGTATCTGGTGCGCCGTGAAAGCTAATCCAGCGGCTTCCGCTGGTAACCGAATCGTTCTCAAAGTCGTCTGCGAACAAGACTCGGCCTTGGAAGGGAGCGAGCCAGGCGTACCGACGACCGGCAAGATCCTTCGAGCCGGCGTCGACCGGCGCGTCTTTCAACCTCCCAAACAATTGGAGCGCCGTAGCGTAGTCGCCGGTAAGCCACGCTTCAGTCGATTCGGCCAAGAGATCGTCGTCATGGGTTGTGTCGGTTTGGTTGGCGGTTTCTGACGACGTTGACACGGTATCTAAAGCGACAGTGTCCGCGGAGGCTTTTGTTACCTTTTCACCACCTTCCGATTTGTCAACTTTTGCTGTGATGTCCTCTTGAGGGGAAGGGCCGCCGAAGTACGACAGTGCTAGCCCCGAAAGAAGAAGCACAGAACCGATGACCGCCGAGAATCTCTGTCTCTGCTCGGTGACGATAAGCTTGGCGCCTACCTTTCCGACGACAGCGAGAAATAAGAAAATCAGACCACTGACAATCAGTAAATTAGGGACTGGTGTGTCCTGAACGGCAGAC
>JASFVZ010000087.1:0-7239 GCA_050049565.1 Chromatiaceae bacterium
CCGACATCGGCTTCAAACCCGGGGATGTCTATCAGCTGATCGCCGCCGACAAGGACATCGTCGGCGGTCTCTACCCGAAGAAGCAGTATCCCTTGGATTACGTCATAGAAGAACTCTCGGGGAGCGCAACAGATGACGCTGGATTACAGGAGGTCCGCCATATCGGCACGGGGTTCATGCTGATCAAGAGGCACGTCATAGAAGCGATGTTCGAGCAGTATGCCGAACTCCGGTACAGCGACGATCTTGGCCTGGACTCCGCCTTCCAGCCTTACATGTACAACCTGTTCGACACCACGATCTCAGGTGATCGCTGCTTGCTCAGCGAGGACTATACCTTTTGCAACCGCTGGAGAGAGTTGGGCGGACAGATATTTGCACACACAAAGGTGAAGCTCAGCCACAGCGGCTATCACACGTTCTCGGAAAACGCCGAACCGCGTTGAGTATCGTTGCGGATCCACCGCAGATCATTGCTCTTTCGCGATAGGCGTCGCAGCGACCTTCGCCCTCTTGACCTTGTACATCGCCTGATCCGCCGCGACCAATAGGTCCGAGATGCTCGCGTGTTGGGAAGGGTCGAAATCGACCACCCCAGCGCTGTAGGAGATATCGTATGTGCGCGCAGTCCGCAAGGCACGACTCTCCAGCGTTTGATTCAGTCGCTCGAGTGCCAACTCTGTCCCATCGTGCGTGGCATTGGTCACGAGCACCGCAAACTCATCTCCCCCCATACGCCCCAGCACATCCGATTCGCGGAAGGTCCTGGTGAGCGCCAAGGCAAACTCCTGCAGAGCCAGGTCCCCTTCCATATGACCGAAACCGTCGTTGATCTGTTTAAAGTGATCCAGGTCCAGGTAGTACAGTGAAGCGGGCTCGCCAAGTCGGCGACACATCTTCAACACGTGGCCCGAGACAGATTCGAAACCCCGCCGATTGCAGATCCTTGTCAGGTCGTCGACCGTGGCCAACTGCAACGCAGCCAACTCACGCTCCACTACCGCAGCCAGATCGCAAAGCATGGCTTTGTCGTCATTGGCCATTTCGCGGGGCTCCTGATCGATCAGGCAGAGTGTCCCCACCCGGGCCCCGTCGGGTAAAGCGAGCGGGCAGCCCGCATAGAAACGGATTTTTGGTTCACCGGTCACGAGTGGGTTGTCTCGGAATCGATAGTCTTCGAGGGCGTCCGGAATGATCAGCGGATCTGCACCCAGAATCGCGTGACCGCAGAACGAGACATCGCGCGGGGTTTCCATCGCCGCCAGTCCCTGACGGGACTTGAACCATTGCCGGTCCTCGTCAACGAGCGATATCAACGCAACCGGTACGCCGAACACACGTTTCGCGATTCGCGTGATCCGGTCGAAACAATCGTCCGGCGAGGTATCCAGAATACCGAGCCCGTGAAGCGACGCCAGGCGCGTGCGTTCGTTGTCGGGCTTTCTTGGCGGCAGCATCGCGTTCTCCGCTGTTCTCTTCGGTTAACGGGGTCCTGATAGTAGCCCCGTACCAACCACCTGTTCGCAGCTTCAGCCGGTCCGTGCCGGCCGGCGGCAAGACCTCGGAACGCAGCAATGCCCGCAGGCGCCGGCCTGGCCGTTGCCGATTCGAGCGAACGCAACCCCGACGAAGTCGCTTCCGGCCCCTCCGCATCGCCAGCAACGCCCGGCTAGACCGAGATTTTCTGCATTTCGGCAGATGGAGGGGAATATTGACCCTTCCGACCTTGAGGGTGCCCGGACGTTGGCCAGAGCCAGACACCGCGTGCACCTAGCGCACGACCAGTCGCGCCACTGGCCAACAGCTAAACGTCGAAAACAAGGAACGGGCGCCAAGTCCGCACGCCCAGCCATCTCAACAGTTTTCGACAATGCCTCGGGTTGTCAGCGTCTTGGTCAGCGTTTCTCAAACCGCCTTATCATCCAATATAGGGTAGGTTGTCCGGGCAATGATGTCCGTCCAATGCGACATCCATTCCTGGATCACTCGCGAATCCGGCACTTCAACAATCGACCAGAAGCGCTGCGAAGAGAGATCGTGCCGGCGTGTGACAATGAACGATACGGGAAGCTGGCGGAGCGGCGTGTTCTCCACTGGCGAATCTGGACCCTATCTCCTGCAGCGCCGTCCCTTCCCCATTTCCGCCGATCATCGGTTTAATGGGGTCCGTACTCGCCGACATTCGGTTCCTGATACCCGGCGCAGCGGCTCAGACCGCCAGGGATCGCCCGTCAGTCCCGAACAGGACCGCGTCATTTTCCCGCTTGTTCGGCCCGGAGCTTTTCTCGCACCGCCATCAGCACTTCACCGTAGGTGTTGTGACCCCGCCCGTCCCGACCGCAACCCCAATAGTAGTCATACATCGAGTTCTCGACGATCTTCGTCGAGTCGGTCATCAGCAGCGCCTTGGCGACCGCGGGATGGGTCCGGCACTTGATATAGACGCCGCGGGTCATGACGGTTCGCCGAATCTCTTTCCAATCCTCGCGTACTGCTCGAACGTGTTTTCTGGCAAGTTGCCTGGCGTCTTCTGGAGAGGGCGTGTCACGGATAGCCTTTCTTTGCCCGGAATCGGTGAATTTCATGCCCTGGTAGTAGTGTTCCAGCGTAGGCCAGTCCGCATCATCCAGGAAGAAGCCCAGACTCGAGTAGCTGCTGAGCGGATGGCTATCGTCGCTACGGGAAACATACAGTGGCTCGGATTCGGGTGTATTGAAGAACATGTTGCTTCAGATTCGTCTGGCCGCCGGAATAACCGACTCAGGTTGAGACAGCTGTCGCGCCCGGCCGGCCGTTCTCTACGACAAAGGACGCCAGCGTCGCACAACCCGATGCGGGATCTTGAACCGAATCGACCGCGCGCAGGTCAGCGATCAACCGCTGCGCGGTCAGATCGAGGCGAAGGTAACCGCGATGCAAACCGGTCGCAAAGCTGACATGGGGATTGATCGACACCGCTCCCTCGATATAGCGTTCCGGCACCGGGTCTGACGTTATCGATGTCGTGACGAACTCGGTAGCGACGACCGGCGACGCGTCATCCAAGAAATCGGTCTTCAGGTCGGTGACCCAGAAAGAGTGTAGATCACCGCCCAGGACCACCGGGTTCGAGGGGCGGCCAACGGCCAATCCCTCGAGCAGACGCCGACGCGCCGCGGGATAGCCGTCCCAGCTGTCCGCCCCATACCACTCCTCCGGTCCAGCGATGAAGTCAACCTGTGCCATCAGGGTCTGCTGTGCGACGAAGTTCCAACGTGCTTCCGAGGCTTCAAGCCCGGCCTGCAGCCATTGTTCCTGTTCTCTGCCGAGCATCGTCGCCGCGGGATCGTCTCGCCCGCGACAATCCCTCGCGGCCTCCGGTCGATCGCGAACGCCGGCGGCGCAGGGTTGGCGACTGCGATACTGACGGTCGTCCAGCAGGTGAAACCGGGCCAGTCGCGCATGATCGACCCGCGTATGCAAACGCAGGTTCGGGCCGGACGGCATCATCGAGCGACGCAGCGGCATGTGCTCGTAATATGCGCGATAGGCGGCAGCCCGACGCCTCAGGAAGACGGCCGGGTCATCATCATTCTCTGAACGGCTCGCCGCATAATCGTTGTCTACCTCGTGGTCGTCCCAGATCACCAGCCACGGGCAGGTCGCGTGCGCCGCCTGGAGATCCGGATCGGACTTGTAGAGCGCGTAGCGCGAACGGTAGTCATCGAGCGTGTAGGGCTCGGGTGTGCCGTGCCTGCGGACGCGCTGACGGCCCCATGACGACTCGTAGATGTAGTCACCGACGTGTACGAACAGATCCAAGGCGTCTTCGGCAATATGGCGGTGTGCCACGAACCACCCTTGCTCGAAATGCTGGCAGGAGCCAAGTCCGAAGCGCAGGCGCGCTGGGTCACGACCCGGGACCGGCGCTGTGCGCGTGCGCCCGATCTGGCTGATCGCATCACCGACCCGGAAACGGTACCAATACTCGTGGTCCGGCCGTAGGCCCATGACTTCGACGTGCACCGAGTGTGCCCAGTCGGGCGTCGCGTAGTGGACGCCGTCCGCGACGATTGCGCGGAAAGCCTGATCCCGCGCGACCTCCCAGAACACCGGTACCGGCTCCGGCGGCATTCCCCCCATGGGGGCAAGAGGATCCGGTGCCACGCGGGTCCACAAGACCACGCTGTCAGGCGCTGGGTAGCCGGACGCGACGCCCAGACTGAACGGGTATCGGCCTGCCCCGGTAGCCGCTCGAGAACCCGAGGCGAGACCCAAGAACACCCCGCTGCCGAGCGCACGAAGGAACTCCCGCCTGTTCCAGGCCGACCTTTTCGCCATAGCGATGGGCTCCACTTTTTGCCGGGGTTTCAGGGTACCCAGCATCAGCTGCGGCAATCCCTGCGTCGCCTCCTGTTGTCGCGCCGCGCTGTGGCATCGACATCCCCCAGCAGCCGACTAGTCGGCGACACGGGACGGCTGCCGCAGGATGAAGACGGCACCGACGAGCATGATCGCAGCCGTGAAAACCGTGATGCCAGCTCCGACGTCCGCCACAAGCACCATGTAGGTCAGACTCACGGACATCGTCAGGACCGCAACCACCTTGGCCCTGAGGGGGATGACGCGGTGGGCCTTCCACTGTTGCAGCGGCGGCCCGAACACACGATGCGAATACAACCAATCGTGGAAACGCTGCGAACTCTTGGAGAACATCCACAGTGCAAGCAGCATAAAGGGGACCGTCGGCAAGCCGGGAATCACGACACCGACGGCACCCAGGCCGAAGAACAACCAGCCAAGCAGAAAGTAGATCGATCGCATCTCAAATCCGCGGTCAATCGAGGATAACGCGGTCAGTCTCGCATATCTGGCCCAACGGGTTGTCCAGCTTCGCTGGTCCCTGTCTCGCCCCGGGCGGACGGGTCATTGTCGGGCCTCCACCCAAGCACGCTGCCATAACTCCCGATCGCAACGCTGTCACTTGTTGAGCTCACCCGCCTGCGCCGGCGAATCTGGCCATCTGGCGCAATAGCCCCGGCGACAGGCGGGCAACCGCGAGCGAGGCGCGATCCGTCCAACCCAGTGCACGACGCGTATGCCTCGCCGGTGATGGCTCAGCCGCCGGAACCGCCTCGACCAGTTCGAGGTTATCGGGGACCCCTTTCAGCCTTCGATAACCGGCGAAACGAAAGTCCAGCTCAGCCCCGGTGCATAGATTTGCCACTGCGCGGGATACCAGCACCTGGCCGGGTTGCGCGAGCGCACCGATCCGCGCACCGATATGCACTGTCATTCCGGCTAATCCGCGAACATCCACGACCTGGAGTTCACCCGTGTGCAGCCCGGCACGCAGCTCGATCCCGAGCGGCCTGACTGCTTCGACGATCCAACGGGCGCACTCCACCCCTTTGGCCGGCGCACGGAAGTAGGCGAAAAACCCATCGCCGGCACGGTCGATCTCGATGCCATCGAATGCGCTGAGCCCTGCCCGTACGAGGTTGTTGTGGCGGTCCAGCAGGGACGCCCAGGCCTCATCACCCAGCCGCGCTGCATGGGCGGTCGATCCGACGATGTCGGTAAACAGCACCGTCCCCAGGAGCGACGTCGCCGTATCGGCCTGCTGGTGCCCGGTCAGAAACTCCTCCACGGCACCAATCACCGCATTGGAGTCGCCGAGCCAGGGGATATGGTCTGGACCGGGGAGTTCGAGATAGCGGGCCTCGGTGATGCCCGCTGCAAGCTCGCGGCCCCATTCCGCACGCGCGAACGGGTCCTCCAGACGATGAATCACCAGCGTCGGCACCTTGATCGCAGGAAGCACATCACGCACGTCGCAGCTCACTATGGAGTTGAGGAGTGCCCGTGCCAGACCCGGAGACATGGAGGCCCGCTCGAACAACCCGGTGAAATGCTTGACCACTGCCCCGACCCCGGAAGGCGAGACGAAGATCTCGGCGGTCCTGCCATCCCCCCAGTGGTCTATGGCCTCTTCGAAGCGGGCGATCAGATCCGGCGGCACGACGGCCCCCCGGGCAAAGGTCCCGTACAGCACCAGTGCACGTACCCGCTGCGGATGACTGGCGGCGAACAGGGCGGCAAGTGGACCGCCCTCCGAGATACCGAACAACACCGCCTGCCGTGTTCCGACCGCATCCATCACCGCCAGGATGTCATGCATGCGTCGATCGAATCGATCAGCATCGGCGGCCGGATCCGACAGTCCGGTGCCGCGCTTGTCGAACAGAATCACCCGTGCAAAGCGATTAAGACCACGCACGAAGTTCGCAAAGCCTGGCATGGTCCACTGCAGGTCGAGATGCGACACGAATCCCGGCGCAACGATCAGGTCGAGATCACCCTCGCCGACCGTCTGATAGGCGATGTGTATGTCGTCGGTCTTCGTGTAAGCGGTGACCGGCGGCGTAAGCGCTAGAGGTGATTGGGCATCGGCAGGCATCTGGACGACCCGAGACTACCGTGTGAGGGATTCGCAAACATCATATATTCGCCGAGTTTTGCGGATTTCGGAAACCAGTGTGGACCGTCTCGGACGTTCGACGCTGCTTGATGGATCGGTCCAGCCCACGACGGGTTTCGATTCAAGCAGTCTCCCGCCACCACTTGCGGTAGTCTCGTCGGGTCGCAGCAGTTTGAACTTGGCGTCCGATGTCTTTTCGCCCGCCTCATCCTGAATCAGGACATCGACCTCGATCAATGTGCTCCACGGACCTTGGTGACTTCCACGACGATGTCGATCTCATCGCCGGGAAACACCGATTAGCGAGAACGCCCGGGCAGAAAGGAGAGAACCAGACAGCTATCGCCGGGAAACTCGGCGCCGAAGATGCCCGTGACGGATATCTGAATCAGACCACCCGGTACGACGATATCCTTCGCGCCTTCGAATCGCATGCCGGCGGCCTCGGATCACAATGGATCGAGTTTCTGTCGTCACACAGCGAATAATACTGTTCGACCTGTTCGGCGGTGAATGACGGCTTCTTCTTATGACATCTGGAGCACTGCTGACGAATGATCCGCTCGGTACATGACGCGGTAAGACGTACGCGCTTTTCACTCGGTCTGCTCGCGTCCATGAGCCCGCGCACGAGGCCAGATCGGGGCGAGGTTTCAAGCCAGCCGAGTGCTCAAGAGAACGCAAAGATACGGACTTCACTCAGACCGAGTGCGGCTGGAGGCATCTGTTCAACCGATGACCGGAAACCGGTTCAGCCTGAATTCACGCGGTCAATCCAC
>JASFVZ010000088.1:0-7227 GCA_050049565.1 Chromatiaceae bacterium
GCCCGCAGATAGAGGGTCATGGACCAGAGGGTCAGGACGACGGCGATCCAGAGCAGCACCATGCCGATGGTATGGGTCGGCAGCGTCCAGAGGTCGTCACCGTAGATCAGCAGGATGATCGCCACCATCTGCGCGGCGGTCTTGAATTTGCCGATCTCGGACACGGCCACCGTGGTACGACTGCCGAGCTCGGCCATCCACTCGCGCAGCCCGGATATCGCGATCTCGCGGCCGATGATGACCGCTGCGGCGACGGCCATCAGCATGCTCGGATCGCCCTGCACCAGCACGACGAGGGCCGTCGCGACCATCAGCTTGTCCGCGACCGGGTCGAGAAACGCGCCAAGCTTGGACACCAGTTGCAGGCGCCGGGCCAGGTAGCCGTCGAGCCAATCCGTGAGCGCTGCCAGCACAAACACGAAGGTAGCGGCCTCGCGGTTCCACGACGTCGGGAGATAGAACACGATGACGAAGACCGGGATCATGACGATTCGAAGGCCGGTCAGCAGATTGGGAAGGTTGTATGTTGGGTTCATCACCTGCCGCGAAAAGCCGCGTATATCTCCTGCGCCAGCTTCTCGCTGATCCCTTCGACGGTCCGAATGTCCTCGATGCCGGCACGCGACAGTCCCTGTAACCCGCCGAACTGCTTGAGTAGCCGTGCACGTCTTTTCGGCCCGATACCGCTGATGTCCTCGAGCACCGACCGCGTCTTCGATTTGGCGCGCCGTTGACGGTGTCCGGTGATCGCGAACCGGTGAGCCTCGTCGCGGATCTGCTGGACCAGCAACAGCGCCGGCGAGTCCGGAGGGAGTATAAGAGCCTCATTTCGCCCCAACAAGAACAGCTGCTCCATACCCGGTCGGCGGTCCGGCCCTTTCGCCACACCGACCAACAGGACGCCGTCGACACCGAGCCCGTTGATGACGTCGCGCGCCGCATTGAGCTGACCGATGCCACCGTCGATCAGCAGCACGTCCGGCAGCTTGCCTTCGCCATCGGCCAGTCGCCTGTATCGGCGTTCGAGCGCCTGGCTCATCGCCGCATAGTCGTCACCCGGGGTCACGTCGCGAATATTGAAACGGCGGTAGTCGGCCTTGCTCGGTGCCCCATCGGAGAACACCACGCAGGACGCCACCGTCTGGTCGCCCTGGGTATGGCTGATGTCGAAACACTCCATGCGTCTTGGCAATTCAGGCAGGTCGAGCGCCTCCTGCAGGGCCTCGACGCGCTGATGTGCGCTGGCGGTCGTGGCGAGTCTCGAGGTCAACGCCAGTCGGGCGTTGTCGACCGCCATCTTCAACCAACGTGCCCGCTCGCCACGCGGTTGCGCCTGGATCACGACCTTGCGGCCGGCCTGCAGGCTCAAGGATTCCTGCAACACGTCGCGATCATCCGGCGCGACATTGACCAGGATCTGCTGCGGCACGGCTTTGCCAAGATAGTACTGGGCGATAAATGCCGAGACGATCTCCGCCTCGCCCGCGCCGTCGCCGCTCCTCGGGAACAGACTCTTGTTGCCCAGGTTGCGACCGTTGCGCACGAAGAACAACTGGATGCAGGCCTGGCCGCCCTCCACGGCGACTGCGACGATATCCAGGTCGCCGCGCTCGCCGCTGACGTACTGCTTCTCCTGCACACGGCGCAACGTCGCGATCTGGTCGCGTAACTGTGCGGCCTCTTCGAAGTCGAGCGCACCGGCGGCCGCTTCCATCTTGCTGATCCAACGCGCGACGACATCGGATGCCTTGCCTTCGAGAAACAGCTCGGTATCCCGGACATCCTGGGCGTACCGTTCGGGGGTGACGAAGCCCACACAGGGTGCGGTGCATCGTTCGATCTGGTACTGCAGGCAGGGCCGCGAGCGGTTCTTGAAATAGCTGTCCTCGCATTGCCGAACCGGGAACAGTTTCTGCAGCAATTGCAGCGTTTCGCGCACCGCCCCGGCGCTCGGATAGGGCCCGAAATAACGCCCCTTCTGCCGGCGCGCACCCCGATGAAACGCCAGCCGGGGAAAGGTCTCATCGGACAGGAAGAGGAATGGATAGCTCTTGTCGTCGCGCAACAGGACGTTGTAGCGCGGCTTGAATTCCTTGATCAGGTTGTTTTCGAGCAGCAGTGCCTCGGCCTCGGTATGCGTGGCCGTGATCTCGATCGCTTGGATCTGGCTGACCATGCTGGCGATGCGCCGATTGCTGGCGCGGGTGAAATAGCTGCCGACGCGCCGCCTCAGGTTCTTGGCCTTGCCGACGTACATCACCTCACCCGCTGTGCCGAGCATCCGGTACACGCCGGGGCCCTCGGTCAGGTTGCGCAGGAAGGCCTTGTGATCGAACCCTTCGTCTTGCTGGCTCACGTCCGCCATTTCACTTCGACCGCTTATAGCTGAGCCAGCAGCGCCTTCGCCCGGGAAAACACCGCTTCGAACATCTCCGGGGTCAGGCGTCTGGTCTGGGTGTTGTAGCGGCTGCAGTGATAGGAATCGATCAGCGTGATGTCGCGCGGCAGCTGATGCTCGGCCGCGTGAGCGAACGCATACGCAGATTGACGCAATTCCATGGCGGCCAGCACCGATCGATGAGCGATCGCGCCAAGGGCCAGGACGACGCCACCCGGTGGAAAAACCGCCAGCTCGTTGGCAAGGAAACGTCGACAGGTTGCGATCTCCTTACCGGACGGCTTGTTCTGCGGCGGGAGACATTTGACTGCGTTGGTGATCCGACAGTTGATCAGGCTGAGCCCGTCCTGCGCGGAAAGCGACTCCGGCGCAGTGGAAAAGCCGAACTCGAACAGCGTGCGGTACAGCAGTATCCCGGCATGATCGCCGGTGAAGGGTCGGCCGGTTGCGTTGGCGCCATGCATCCCGGGGGCCAGGCCAACGACCAGCAGACGGGCCTCGGGGTCGCCGAACGCCGGCACCGGTGCACAGAAATAGTCCGGATGGTGCGTTCTGACCTCGCCAAGAAACGCCGCGAGGCGCGGACAGGCCGTGCACGAAGGGTCGAACGCAACGCTCATGCGCGCGGATCGATCAGGCCGTGCCGGATACCGAAGTGCGTCAATTCGACGTCATTGGCCAGATTGAGTTTATCGAGCACGCGGGCACGATACGTGTAGACGGTCTTGGGGCTGAGGAACAGGGCGGCTGAGATCTCGCGGTTTGCATGCCCGCGGATCACCATCATCATGACCTGCATCTCGCGTACCGTGAGTCTGCTGATCGGCGAATCGACACCCTGCCCTGATCGCTCGTTCGGGGTGAATGTCTTGGCGGCATCGCTCGAGATAAAACAGTGACCCTGTCGCACCGCCCGCACGGCCTCGAGCATCTCATCCCGTCCGCTGGTCTTCGTGAGATACCCGTGTGCGCCGGCATCGAGGAGTTGCAGGGGTGAGAAACCGCTGTCGAGCGCCGTGATGGCGATGATGCGGATCGAAGGATCGATCCTGGCCAGTCGCCGGACCGTCTCTGCGCCGCCGCCCCGCGGCGTGCCGACGTCGATCAGGATGACGTCCGGGCTCGTCTTGCGACAGGCCGCAAGAACCTGCTCACCGCTGGCGAACTCATCGATCAGGTCGGATTCGGACTGGCTTTCGAGCAGACTGCGGATTCCGGCGCGCACGAGATCATAATCATCGACGACATAGATGCGGGCCATGGCGGAATCGAGCGAGTCGGCTGACGTAACGCCAGATGCTAGCACGACCCTGGCGCGTCGATACCGAAGCCCCTTGCAACCGCCCCGCCGGCGGCATAGGTGGCTAACGCACCGACATGATCAGCAGGATGACCAGCCCGACCACGCCCGCCAGCGGCAACAGCGCCGCCTGCCAGTCGCCGGCCTCAGCTTTCGGACTGTTGGCGGACCAGTGTTTATAGGCCGGCCACAGCACAAACAGCATCATCACACCGGCGACCGCGGCCAGAATCTGGATCCAATCCATTGTTCTACCCTCCCCGCAACGAAAAACCCCGGCCATGAGGCCGGGGCGAAAGGTCGATTATTGCGGCTGGTTATTCATCGCCGCCCATGATGCCGAGGATCTGCAGCAGGCTGATGAAGATATTAAAGATGCTCAGGTACAGCCCGTAGGTCGCCATGATGTAGTTGGTCTCACCACCGCGCACGATCCGGCTGGTATCAAAGAGGATGAATGCACTCATCAGCAGAATGATGCCCGACGACACAGCCAAGGCCAGCGCCGGCATCTGCAAGAAGATGTTCGCGATCATCGCCAACACCACGACCATCATGCCGGCAAATATAAAGCCACCCATGAAGCTGAAGTCACGCTTCGACGTCAGTGCATAACCTGACAGGCCCAGGAAGATGATGCCGGTTCCGGCGAATGCCGTCGCGATCACCTGCGGCCCGTTAGGCAGCGCCAGATACATGCTGAGTATCGACCCCAAGCCGAAGCCGAGCAGACCGGTTATCAGGAAGATGACGCCGATACCGCTGCTGGAGTTGGCAGCGCGTGGCAGGACGAAAATACCCAGGACCATGGCGCCGATGACCGACACCAGATACATCCACGATGGCACTCCGACCGCCATGGACACCATCGCCATCACCGCGCTGAAACCCAGCGTGGCCGACAGCAGCAGATAGGTGTTCTTGAGAACCTTGTTGGACGAAACGACGCTGCCACCGCTGTGCGCGATCACATTTTCGTAACGATTCATTAGCGTGTGCCTCCCAGGCATGCTTGCGTTGAAGTTCGGTGTCTGAGACCGCCGATCCGGCCCCAAAGTTTCGCGAAGGATACCGTATTCGAAGGCGCCGTCCCAACAGGCGACGACGCCAATAGGCGGTTGTCTCTTGGGGGAATTCAGGTAAGCTCACCGGCCTCGCCTGATCCGGAGGGGTGGCAGAGCGGTTGAATGCAACGGTCTTGAAAACCGTCGTGGGTTAACGCCCACCGTGGGTTCGAATCCCACCCCCTCCGCCAATCTGACAATCGATCCGCCAGCGCTTATTCTGCGGCAGAATCCGGTGGATTCGAACCACGGTTGCACATGACCGAGCTCGACACGCCAACGCGCAAAGCGTTGGCGCAGAACGCTTTCGCGCAGCGCCGGCGGCCCGTCAGGGCGAGGGCGCTGCCCGAGTTATTCCACCCCCTCCGCCAATCCGCTGATCGACCCGCCAGCCCGCACAGCGTTGGCGCAGAGCGCTGTCGCGCAGCGACGGCTGAACGTCAGGGCGAGGGCACGGCCCCACTTATCCCACCCCCTCCGCACCAGGCTCTGTTCGATGCGTGGTGCCTTCCCACGGGACCATGGAGCGCCATGACACTTCGAGTTTTTCGATGTTCCGTAGGACGCAATCCGTTGCGATTCAGGAACCAAGCCGCTCCAGCCCGCCCATGTAGGGCTTGAGCACCTCGGGCACACGAATGCCCCCGTCCGCCAGCTGGTAGTTCTCCATGACGGCCACCAGCGTCCGACCGACCGCGAGTCCGGACCCGTTGAGGGTATGGACGAGCTCCGGTTTACCGGTGTCAGGGTTGCGCCAGCGTGCCTGCATCCGCCGCGCCTGGAAGTCGCCCATGTTCGAGCAGGACGAGATCTCGCGGTACTTCTGCTGGCCCGGCAGCCACACCTCGATGTCGTAGGTCTTGGTCGCCGAGAAGCCCATGTCACCGGTACACAGGGTCACCACGCGATACGGCAACGCGAGACGCTGCAGGATCGTCTCGGCATGCCCGGTCAGCTGCTCCAATGCCTCGAACGCATCGTCCGGTCGGACCACGTGCACCAGTTCCACCTTGTCGAACTGATGCTGGCGGATCATGCCGCGGGTGTCCTTACCATGCGACCCGGCTTCGGACCGGAAGCACGGCGTATGCGCCACATAGCGACGCGGCAGATAATCCGCGTCGATTATGGTGTCGCGCACCAGGTTGGTCAGGGGGACCTCGGCGGTCGGGATCAGGTGGTAATCGGTGCCTTCGAGCCGGAACAGGTCTTCCGAGAACTTGGGTAACTGGCCGGTACCCAACAGGCTGTCCGGATTGACCATGTAGGGGACGTAGGCCTCGGTGTACCCGTGTTCGCTGGTATGCACGTCCAGCATGAATTGGGCCAGCGCCCGATGCATGCGTGCCAACGGCCCGCTCATCACCGCAAACCTTGCACCGGTCAGTTTCGACGCGGCATCGAAGTCCAGCACGCCGAGCCCGGCACCCAGGTCGACGTGGTCCCGCACCTCGAAATCGAATTCCCTTGGTTCGCCCCAGCGGCGCTCCTCGCGATTGTCCGCCTCGTCCCTGCCATCCGGCACGCTGCTGTCGGGGAGATTCGGGATGCCGAGCGCGACTTCACGGAGGCTTTGCTGGACCTCGCCGAGCGCATCGTGCGCTGACTTGAGGCGCTCACCAAGGTCGGCGACCGCGTCCAACAGGGGCTGGATGTCCTCACCTGCCGCCTTGGCCTTCCCGATCGATTTGGATTGGGTATTGCGCGCGTTCTGCAGCTCTTGGGTCTCGACCTGCAGCGCCTTGCGGCGCTGTTCGAGTTCGGCAAGCTGCGCGACGTCCAGCTCAAAGCCGCGACGCTGCAGCGCCGCGGCGATGCTTTCCGGTTCGGAGCGAAGGAGTTTCGGGTCAATCATTGGCTACTTCCAGGTTCGCGCTGGCAGGCCAGGCCACGATGTGCCCGGGACCCACCATCGCCTCGAGTGTGGGGAGCACCGCGTCAACCTTGTCCGGCGTATCGAAGAACTCCACGACGATCGGCAGGTCGAGCGAGACATCGAGCAGTCCGGCCTCGTGCAGCTGGCCCGATCTGCCAAAGCCGGCGATCCCGCGAAACGCGGTAACCCCGGCAACCCGGTGCTCCCGGTGCAGCAGATCGATCACGTCACGGTGTTGCCGGTCTTTTTCGCTGCAATAGATGCGCACCAATGTGACGTCGACTCTGTTCATAGCTGCCTGGCGATGAGCACACCGATCATTGCGGCGCCGATGCAGGCGATGACGCTGATCAGTACATTGAGAAAGGCTTTGAGGTAGTCCGCCTGTTCGAGCAGATTCAGTGTCTCGATGGAAAACGTCGAAAAGGTCGTGAAGCCGCCGAGCACACCGACGAGCGCGAATGCACGCCATTCCGCGCCCAGTGAGAGTCGCTCCAGCATCAGGACATACAGCAGCCCCATCAGCAAGGATCCGATCACATTGACCGCGAGCGTGCCATACGGAAACCCGCGACCCAACGCCGCATAG
>JASFVZ010000089.1:0-7203 GCA_050049565.1 Chromatiaceae bacterium
CACAGATTATAGCAAGGTCGAAACGCAAAGAACTGATGAGTTACGACACTAGTTCTTAATCTAACTCAAAAGTTTCCGGCGAATCGGCCAATACAATGGTAGGCGTCTGACGAACGCAGCCGGCGTTCGTCCCTCAATATGCTGTGGACGGGGATTCAGTGGAATTCAATGCTGAACGGACGAGTAGCACGCGCGATATCGCGGTGCTGTTTAGTACCCTATTGTTGTTCTGGGTCATGCTGGCCAACACACTGGCCCTGGATACGCTGTTCGTCGGCGTCGTGGTGTCGCTGGCCATCGCGCTACTGTTCCGTAGCGGACTTTCTTTTTTCACCGAGTTTCGCGCCACCCCGCAGGCCTTTGTCGCCGGTGCGCGCTACTTCGCATTCTTCTTCCAGGAGATGGTCAGGGCCAACCTGCGGCTCGCCCGCATCGTGCTCGCACCCGACCTGCCGATCCGACCTGGCATCGTCAAGGTCAGGACGCGCCTGAGGAGCCGCATGGGCCGACTGATGCTGGCCAATTCGATCACCCTTACGCCGGGCACCCTGACGGTCGAGTTGTCCGATGAATGGCTGTACGTCCACTGGGTAACGATGGAGTCCGAGCACATCGATGAGGCGACCGCGCAGATCGTCGCTGGGTTCGAACGGTATCTCGAGGTTATGTATGGCTGACCTGCTGATCTACCTGGCGGCTGCACTGGCCGGGACCGCGTTCCTGCTGGTCTTCTGGCGCTTCATCAAGGGTCCGACCGCGGTCGATCGCGTCGTGGCCTTCGATGGGCTGACTATCGTCAGCATCACCGGCATCCTGCTGGCGGCGCTGGCCGAGGGCCGGGGTATCTACCTGGACGTCGCCTTGGTCTACGCACTGCTGTCGTTCCTCGGGGTGATCGTGGTCGCGCGTTTTCTCGAGCGGGGGTTCTGATGAG
Organism: Chromatiaceae bacterium; assembly: GCA_050049565.1. Classification (GTDB taxonomy): domain Bacteria; phylum Pseudomonadota; class Gammaproteobacteria; order Chromatiales; family Chromatiaceae; genus Thiosocius. The sequence goes on from JASFVZ010000089.1 coordinate 935, forward strand.
CGCGGTCCTCGATCTATTGGGTGGCCTGCTGCTCGTCGGTGGTACCGGATTCCTTCTGCTGGGCGGTCTTGGGCTGCTGCGGATGCCGGATGTCTACAACCGCATCCAGGCCGGGACCAAGGCCACGACCCTGGGCACCGTGTTGAGCCTGGCCGGGGTGGCCTTCCTGCATCCCGACTGGAGCCTGAAGCTCCTGCTGATCGGTGTCTTCCTTCTATTCACCAACCCGCTGTCGTCGCAGGTGCTGGCGCGCGCGGCACACCGCAAGGGATCGCCGCAGTGTTCCGCTACGGTAGTTGATCAACTCGAAGACGATCTCGGGGAAAAGCCATGACCCTGGGTATGGGCCTGCTCCTGTCCATCGGCATGCTCGTCGCGGCGATCATGGCGACACGCGGCAAACGCAGCCTCGGCATCTCGATCCTCGCCGCGGGTCTGGCCAGCCTGCTCGCGTCGGTGATGTTCCTGCTGCTCGGTGCGCCGGATGTGGCGATGACCGAGGCGGCGATCGGCAGCGGTCTGACGACCTTCTTGTTCTTCTTCGTGCTCGGCCGCGTGCGCAGGGGAGAACATGATTAAGCAATTCTCTTTGCTCCTGCTACTGGCCGGTCTTGGCGCGATCTTCGCTGGGCTGATGATCGACTATGTGCCCGACCAGGCACTCAATCGGACCGCCCACTACTATGCCGAGCGCACCGCCGAAGACCTCGGCGCGGCGAACATCGTGACCGCAATCATTGTGACCTACCGAGGGCTCGACACGCTCGGCGAGGTCACGGTGCTGTTCCTGACCGCGGCGATCGTCGGTCTGGTGCTGGCACGCCAGCGCCACGAGCAGTCGCGCGAACAGCGTGAACTGCCGCCAGCCGGTGAGCTGCTGACAACCGGCACACACCTGTTGCTGCCGCTGATCCTGCTCTTCGGTGCTTACGTCTTCACGCATGGCCACCTGACCCCCGGGGGCGGCTTCCAGGGCGGCGCCATCCTAGCCTCGGGCATGCTGCTGATGCTGCTGAGTCATCCGTTGAAGCGCTTCAGCCACCGCCTGATCGCCGTCGTCGAGTCTTTCGCCGGGATGGCGTTCGTATTCATCGGCGTGCTTGGTATCGCGTTGGCCGGCGGCTTCCTCGACAACCGCATCCTGCCGTTGGGCACCTTCGGCGACCTGTTGTCCGCCGGCGGGATACCTCTGATCTACAGCGTGGTCGGCCTAAAGGTCGGTGCCGAGTTCTCGTCGATGCTGCTCAACCTGTCGGAGACGGAGGAACTGTGATCGAGCTGATCGCCATGGCCACCGGCTTCCTGCTGATCCTGATCGGGCTGTTCGGCGCGCTGAGCAACCGCAACATCCTGCGCATGATCGTCGCCTTCGCGGTCGCCAACACCGGGGTCAACATGGTGCTGGTCTCGGTCGGCTACATGAACGGCCGCACCGCACCCATCCTCAACGAGGCCGTACCGGTCGCCGAGGCCACCGCAAGGATCATCGATCCGGTACCGCAGGCCCTGGTGTTGACCGCGATCGTGATCGGCGTCGGCGTCACCGCGTTGATGCTGGCCTATGCCTACCGGCTGTTCAAGACCCGCGGCACCCTCGACATCGCGCGCTACACGGACCTCAAATGGTAAGCCCGATCTTCATCGTCGCAGGTTCCCTCGGGGGCGCCTTCCTGCTCGGGCTGCTGCACGACTCGTGGCGTGCCGCCAGCTATACGATCACCCTGCTGGTGCTGGCGTGCACGACCTGGCTGGCCGCCAGCTGGGTCTGGGCCCTGTCCAGCGGCGCGGCACTGCCAGTCGAGATACTGACCGCGGGCACCGAGCCGCCTTTCGCGGTCAATCTCCGCATGGGGATAGGCGAGGCCGCGATGGTGCTGCTGATCAACGTGACCGGCCTGCTCTCCGCGCTGTACCTCAAAGACACCCTGTTCAAGCAGGGCCGGCGTGCGATGGCGGTGCTGTTGATCTTCAGCATGGCGCTCGGCGGGATCGTCATGACCCGAGACCTGTTCAACCTATTCGTCTTCTTCGAACTGGCGGTGATCTCGACCGGTGGCCTGATACTGCTGTCGCGCGACGAGCACGCCCTGGCCGCGGGCTTCAAGTACCTGGTCGCCTCGCAGGTCGTGTCGATCCTGATGCTCATAGGGATCATCTTCGCTTACCATGCGACGGGTTCGTTGAACCTGGACGACATGGCCGCCGCCTCCGCGCAGCTACTCAAGGGTGGCGCGTTGGCATTCTTCCTGATCTTCATCGCGGTCGTGGCCGAGTTAAAGGTGTTCCCGGCCAACGGTTGGGCACTGGACATCTACGAATCGGCGCACCCGGCGTTCTCCGCCCTGGTCTCTGCCGCGGCGGGATCCGCGGCCCTGGTCGCGATCGACAAGCTGCTGCTGATCGGCGGTCCGGCCTGGATGGAGGTCGCGGCCATCATCGGCATCGTCAGTTTCGTCGGCGCCAACCTCTTTGCGCTCGCCCAGGATGCCGACCGCCGCCTGCTCGGCTATTCCTCGGTTGCACAGATCGGCCTGATCCTGTTCGTCGCCGGGCAGCAGGACATCCTCGGTGACAACTATCTGTTCATCGCCGGTGGCGTGTTGCTGGCGCACGCGGTCGGCAAGGCCGGCCTGTTCTGGATTTCGGGTCTGATCGAGGGCCGCGAACTGCATGCGTGGAGCGCGCTGCGCGGCCAACCGCTGCTGCTGTTCGCGTTCGCGAGCTTCCTGGCCCTGCTGATCGGCCTGCCCCCCTTCCCCGGTTTCTATGCCAAGTGGGAACTGGTGCTTGCGCTGGCCGCCGACGGTCGACTGCTGTGGCTGGGCCTGATGCTGTTCGGCGCCCTGGTCGAGGCCGGCTACCTGTTCCGCTGGTTTGGCTACGCGATCAAGCGCGACCAGGACCCACGTCCGGTCGCACCGTCGCTGTACAAGCGCGGCGTGATCGGTGTAGCGGTCATTGGCGGCTGGGCGCTCGGCTACGTCTGGGGCGAGTTGTCGGTGCACGGCAACCTGTTGCACGCGGTGCCGATACTGTTCGCGCTTTCGTTCCTCGCGCTCGAGTGGCTGCCGGCAAAGCTCAAGAACGTCATCGCGATCGCGGGCCTGATCGCCTGGTTTGCGGTCAGTTACAGCGACTACGACCCGCTGCAGCTGATCTTCGCGCTGATCGTACTGGCTGGTGGTGCGGTAATACTGCTGGCCAGCTTTTCAGCAAAGACAAGTGACCGCTTGGCCGGAGGAACGACCCGCTCGCCCGGCCGTCGCCTCGGCTTCTACCCGTCGGCGATGCTGATGTATGCCGGGCTTGCGATGCTGATCGTCGCCGAGGACGCGTTCACCTTCTTCGCGGCCTGGGAGTCGCTGACCATCGGGTCCTATTTCCTGATCCTGCGTGGTCGCGAGTCGGAGCCGCATGCGCTGTCCTACCTGGTGTTCTCGCTTGGCGGCGCATTCCTGATCCTAGCCGGTTTCGCACTGGCGGCCGATGGCAACTCACAGTTCCTGCTGAGCGGGCTAAGCGAACTGGTCGAGCCGCTCGCGCCCTGGGTATTCCTGCTGCTGGCGATCGGCTTCATGACCAAGACTGCGGCGATCGGCCTGCATATCTGGCTGCCCGGCGCACACGCCGAGGCGGAGACAGACGTCTCGCCGATGGTCTCCGGGATCCTTCTGAAGGCCGGGTTGTTCGGGCTGTTTGTTCTCCTCATGGAGATGGGCCGCCAGCAGCTGTTCGGTATCGACCTGACCCACCTGATGCTGTGGATCGGCGCCCTGTCGGCGCTGCTCGGCAACCTGATGGCGGCGTTTCAGGAGGATGCCAAACGCCTGCTCGCCTATTCGTCGATCGGCCAGATGGGCTATGCCCTGTTCGGCCTCGCGATGATGAATCATCTCGGCTGGCTGATGGCGCTGATGTTTGTGATCAACCACTACATCTACAAGTCGATGCTGTTCCTGTCAGTCGGCGGCGTCGCCAAGCGCACTGGCACCCGTGCGATGTACCAGATGGGCGGCCTGATCACCCTGATGCCGCTTTCCTTCATCGCCGTGCTGATCGGTATCATCGCGATGTCCGGCGTGCCACCGCTGTCCGGCTTTGGCGGACGCTGGATCTTCTACAACGCGATCATGACCGCGGAATACCGGTTGCCGATTATCCTGATCTTCCTCTCCGGCCCGATCGCGTTCCTGTACCTGTTCCGGCTGATCCACAGCATCTTCCTCGGCCAGCTCAAGGATGAACACCGGCGGATCAAAGAGGCGCCGTTCTGGCTGGTGCTGCCGCAGATGATCTATGTCGTCTGCCTGCTGGCCTTCGCGCTGGTGCCCGGCCTGGCCCTACGTCACGTCGATGCCTACATCAGCAACTTCCTGCCGAACGGCGCACTGAACTGGGAGGGCCTGACCATCACCAGCGAGTTCGGCTACTGGAGCCCGATCTCGATCATGTTGGTCGTCGGAGTGATCTTCTCACTGGTCTTTGCCCTGCTGCTGTTGGTCAATCGCCGGGCACAGAAGGTCAAGCAGTTCAACATGGTGTTCGCCGCGGAGCGACCCTACCGGCCGGAGACGACGCACTTCGCGTGGAACTTCTACGCCCCTTATCGAAAGGCACTGGGCTTTCTCGCATGGCCGGTCTTCGAGCACTTCTGGGGCGCGATGGTCGACCTCCTGCACACGCTGGCCGACCTGCTGCGTCGCATGTACACCGGCAATGGCCAGGTCTATGCGATTCACCTTCTGGCATTCGTGGTGATCGTTTATCTATTGAAGGCGGGGATCTGAGCCGTGCAGTTCGAATGGATCATGATCCCCTACTCGCTGCTGACCCTGTTCATCGTGGTCAACTATGGGATGCTGCTGACCGCGTTGATGCAGAAGATCGGCGCACGTGTGGGCCGGCGCCACGGCATCCCGATCTGGCAGAACTACTTCGACCTGATCAAGAACTTCGGGATCCGCAGCTCGATCACCCACGGCGTGATGTACTACCTCGGCCCGGTGTTCCGGCTGACCGGGGGGATCGGCCTGTTGCTGTTCGTGCCGACGATCTTCGGTTCGGAGATGTTCTCCAACCTGTCGTTCGCCGGCGACCTTATCCTGGCCCTGTATTTCGTCTTCTTCGGCTCGCTCGGCATGGCGCTCGGCGCCGGTGAGAGCGGTCATCCGCATTCGGCGATCGGCGTCAGCCGCGGCCTGTCACAGGTCACCACCGCCGAGCTGCCGTTCGCACTGGCGGTGTTTGCGGTCGCGCTGCAGTACCAAACCCTGTCGGTGACCGAGATCGTCGCCGCGCAGCAGGGCGGCGTGATGAACTGGACGCTGTTCACGAACCCGCTCGCGGTCGCGGCAGCGCTGCTGTCGTTCCTGGGGTCGATGATGCGCCCGCCGTTCGATATCGTGCTGGCCCCGCAGGAGATCCCGATCGGTCCGCCGACCGAGTACCATTCCTCTTACCTGGCGCTGATGCAGACCAACCGCGTGATCTTTCCGATCGCCAAGATCGTCGTGTACATGAACCTGTTCTTTGGCGGCGCGGCCACCTGGCCGGTGTTCTTCCTCAAGGTGTTTCTGATCTACCTGTTCTCGGTATTCGTCGGCGTGGTGTTCCCACGTTTCCGCGTCGAGCAGTCGGTGCGCTGGTTCCTTGTTTGGGCAATGCCGATCGGCGTGCTCGCAATTCTCACGGTGTAAAAGCATGAAAGACGGTCTCGAAAAGCGTCTCCAAAATCCGCACGGGCAGCCGACGAGGCGCAGCCGAGAGCTGGCCGATATTCCGGTTCGCGAAGAGCTCAAGCCGCGCAAGGTCAGGGCGCCCGACGGCCAGGAGTTCGTCGTCGAACCACTGCAGGACTACTACTGCCAGGCCGGCCCCACCGTGCAGACCCCGGCCTATACAAAGATCATCGAGGACCTGTTCAATTGGGCGCGTGCCGAGTCGCTATGGATCCTCGGCTTCGGCACCGGCTGTGGCGCGATCGAAATGCGCCCGCTGATGACGCCGCGCTTCGATGCCTACCGTTACGGTATCCAGTGGCGGCCGACGCCGCGCCAGGCCAACCTGTTCGTGATCTCCGGCTACCTGTCGGTCAAGACCCTGAAGCGCGCGATCCGCTCGTACGAGCAGATGCAGAACCCCAAGTACGTGGTCGGGCTGGGCTCCTGCACGATCAACGGCGGCATGTACTGGGATTCGTACAACACCATAAAGTGCCTCGACGACTACCTGCCGGTCGATCTCTACATCACCGGCTGCATGCCGCGCCC
>JASFVZ010000090.1:0-7150 GCA_050049565.1 Chromatiaceae bacterium
GCCGGTGGCGATCCGATCGCCGGCAAGGAAAAAGCGGCAGTCTGCGCGGGCTGTCATGGCCTGGATGGCAACTCGACCGTCGGAGCCAACCCCCGTCTGGCTGGCCAATACGAGTCCTATCTCTATCACGCATTGACCCAGTACAAGGAAGGCAAGCGAGACAGCCTGCTGATGGCCGGGATGGTCGCCAACCTCACCGATCAGGACCTCAAGGATCTCGCGGCATGGTACGCCAGTCAGGAAGGTGCCGTGTTGACGGTGCTGCCCGAGAACTGATCCTTCGTCAGCAAGGCTCGACAACAGGGCGATCCGTCTGGATCGCCCTTTTTGCGCGCCGGTGATTTGTTATTCGAGGTCTTCGGCCCCGTAGTAACGCGACAGGCGACGGATCTCGTCGTCGGTCAGCTTGTGCGAGACGCTCTGCATGCGCATAAAGAGGTCATTGCTCCGATCGGCCTGCTTGAACGCCATCATGGTGTCTTCGAGATACTGACGGATCTGGCCATCCAGCACCGGCGCGACCTCGATCCGGCCGTCTTTCTCGACCACCTCCTTCTGGTGGCAGCTGTCGCAGATCTTGATCACCAGCATCTGCTCATTGCCGACCTGTGCCGGGCGCTCGAGGGTGCTGAACCAGGTCGCGATATGCACCATGTCATCCCGGGACAGTTTGCGCATGGCCCGCTTCATATCGTCGCTCTCGCGGAAGCCGTTCTTATAGTCCGACATCTGCTTGAACATGTAGGTCGCACGTTGACCCGCGATAGTCGGAATCTCTTCATCGTCGCTGATGCCGTCGGCGTTATGGCATTTCTTGCAGCGGTATTTCTTCGCCAGTTGCTTGCCCTGGTCGGCATCGCCGGTCGCGACGAACGCGAACAGCTCGTCATTCCACTTGAACGGCTCGGCATCGCTTGCCATGGATGGGGCAGCGAAAACGGCAAGAAATGCCAAAACGAACATGTGACGCATGGTGCCTCTCCTGATAGGGGTGTTTTGCTGTTATGTCTTTGAACCGCGACGGGTTTCGCCGCGATTGTATCAGTCTTGAAGTGGTTATTGGCCGAAACGCACGGGCGCTTTTGGCGGGCCCTGCGGCCGCAGGGGCTGCCCGGGACGGGCAGCACCCACCCCAACGGCAAACCCGCGCACCGCGAGGTACAGGACCCCGCCGTTGAGCAGATGCCAGCCGAAATGGGTGCCGAGCGGAAATGCCGCGCAGATGGCGGCATCCAGGGTTCGCAGCGCAATGGATACGCTGAAGACGACGGCTGCCAGGGGCAGGCTCCAACGTTCGACTGCGGCGACCCGCCAGTGTGCGACGGCCAGCACGGCCAGGGCGAGCCAGGCCGGGGCATAGGCAATCGAGCCATTGGCCAGGTGGCTGAACGGCCCGGTCCCGACGATAGCCGTCGCGAGCAGGAGCACGGCCATCGCCGACTGCCAGCCGGTGAAGTGGAGGACGCGTCGGCCATAGCCCCAGAGGTAGAGCAGTTGGAACAGCAGGATCGGGATCACGTCGAGCGCCGCGGCCCATGTGGTGGCGAAGGTGTGGAACAGGAAGCTGCCGATTCCGATGGCCAAGACCAGTGCCGCCAGTAGCCAGGCGATGTGGTCCCGGCTTTGTCGCCGGCGCAACAGAACGAACAGGGCGATCGCGGCGATCAGGAAGGCGGCGTTGGTGATGGCATTGACGGGCTCGGCCCAGAAACCGGGACCGATCCGCTCGCAGTAGTTGTCGATCATGCCCGGCGGGCTCAGGCGGCCGCGGTCCGCATGCGCTGGAGGGCCGACCCGGGGACCGGCAACAGCAGCCCGTCTCGGTCGGGACTGAGCCGGCCGTTCTCCACCTGGTCGATCACCGCCGCCCGATGGTGGCTCAAGCGACAGAGATCGCCGTTGCTGATCAGCAGCGGCGTCGCATGGCAATCACGCGCGATCGTGGCGTTCGCCGCCAGGTGCCGTGGCGTGCCATGCACCGGGATCACCCAGGTTGGCTGTACCCAGCCATAGAGACGGCGCAGGTCGTCCTGGGCGGGGTGGCCGGACACATGGACATGTGCATCACCCTCCCGGATCAGTTTGACGCCGAGCGCCTGAAGGCGGGATTCGACGCGTTCGACGGCCTTCTCGTTGCCGGGGATCAGGCGCGAGGAGAACACCACCGTATCGCCATGCTCCAGCAGCAGGTCGCGGTGGCTGTCGGTCGCCAGACGGGCCAGCGCGGAGCGCGGCTCACCCTGGCTGCCGGTACAGGCGACCATGACCTCGTCCCGGGGCAGATAACCGAGATCACGGCCCGGGACGAGACGCGGCAGCGCTTCCGGCCAGTAGCCGGTGGCCTGGGCGACCCCGACCATCCGCTCCATGGCCTGCCCGATGACGCCGAAGCGTCGGCCGGTGGCCTCGGCGACGCGGGCGAGCGTCACCAGGCGTGCGACGTTGCTGGCGAACGAGGTGACGACGATGCGGCCGGCGGCCTGTTCGACGACGTCTTTCAGGGGCTCGAACAGGCTGCTCTCGGAGCCCGTGCTGCCGGGGACCACCGCATTGGTCGAGTCGCACACCATCGCCAGCAGGGGTTCACGGCGCAGATCGATCAGGCGGCGCTTGTCGAATGTCGCACCGATCACCGGCTTGGGGTCGAGCTTCCAGTCGCCGGTGTGCAGCACGGCCCCCGCGGCGGTCGAGATCAGCAGTGCATTCGGCTCCGGGATCGAATGGGTCATGCCGATCGTCTCGACGCGGAACGGGCCGACCGAGAATGTCTCACCGATGCCGATCTCGATCAGCGGGACGTTTTCCAGCCCGGCGCGATTGAGCTTGATTCGTGCCAGGGCGGCGGTAAAGGCGGTGGCATAGACCGGGCAGCGCAGCCGGCGCCACAGGTAGGGCAGCGCGCCGAGGTGATCTTCGTGGGCATGCGTCAGGACGATGCCGTCGAGCCGGTCGCGGTAGCCCTCGATGAAGGCGGTATCCGCCATCATCACGTCGTAGTCGGGGAACGCATCGTTGCCGAAGGTGATGCCGGTATCGACAATCAGCCAGCGGCCGTTGTGGCCGTATAACGAGAGGTTCATGCCGATCTCGCCCGTGCCGCCCAGCGGCAGGAACAGCACGGCATCGGCCGCAGGGACATGGTGTTGAGAACGGCGTTCGATCATTTCATCAACGATAACCCCAGACTGGCGGTTCGATGCCCAGGACGGCCTGCCTGCGGCAACCGGCTACGCCATGCCTCAGCGGTCGGCCTGCACCGCGCGCAGCAGTTGTTGGCAGACGTCGGGAAACGCGTCGTGGACGCGGTTCCAGTTCGGGATGAACGGTGATTCCATCGGGTTGCTGAGGAAGGTCTCGCCGGCGGCCATGATGCACTGGGCAAAGACCTCGACACTGCTCTCCTCCGTGTGCCGGTCGTACTCCAGCCCGTTTATGCTGGCGTCGTAGAAATACTGCTCGGTCGAGTCGAGCGCGATGCGGTAGTAGGCCGCCTTGATTGAACGGAAGTCCTCGTTCGACAGGGTGACGCCCTCGGTCGCGAGCTTTCGGTACAGCGACTTGGCGATCTCGATACTCATTCGGGTGAGGCCCTGCGTCGCGTCCTGTTCCGAGAGATCCTGGTGTTTGTGGTCGTAGCAGTCGGCGATATCGACCTGGCAGACGCTGCCGCGCGCGAGCGTCCGGTAGACCTCCGAGAGGACACCGACTTCAAGGCCCCAGTCGCTGGGGATGCGCAGGATCTTGACGAAGTCACGGCTCAGCGAGAATTCGCCGGACAGCGGGTAACGGAAGCTGTCCATGAAATCCAGGTAATCGAGCCCGCCGACCACCTTCTTCAGGGCCCGTATCAGCGGCGTGACGAACAGTCGCGTGGCCCGGCCGCTGAGTCGATTGCCGTTGATCCGCGAGTAGTAGCCTTTGCAGAAGTCGAAACTGAACGCCGGGTTGGCGACCGGGTAGAACAGGCGGGCCGGCAGGCTTCGGTCGTAGGTCAGGATGTCACAGTCATGCAACGCAATCGCCTCGCAGTGCTCCAGTGCCAGCGCGTAGCCCAGGCAGTACCAGGCATTGCGGCCCTTGCCGGCCTGGGTGGGTGCGAGGTTGAGCGACTGCAGATGGGCGTCGATCTCGCGCAGCCAGGGCCCGTCCTGCCAGAGCAGGTGGAGACTCTGCGGCAGTTCGGAAAAGAACGTCTTGGCATGCTCGAACTGGCGTTCGTTGGCGCGGTCGAGTCCGACGATCACATCGCTGATATAGGTGGCGTGCTTCAGTTCATCGAGGATCTTGGGCAGTGCCTCGCCTTCGAGTTCCGAGTACAGGCTTGGCAGGATCAGTGCCATTGGCCGCTCGACCGCGAAGCTGTGTAGCTCGGCCTCCATCTTCTCTACCGGGCGGTCGCATAGCTTGTGTAAGGTGGTGATCGTCCCGTTCTGGAAGAAGTCCAAGCGCTGTCTCCTCGTTCAGCCTGCGGCCTGTCGGGCAAGGTCGCCGAGCAATGCCTCGATTGCCATGTTCCAGCCAGCAGGGCCGGGCTGTGCGGTCCGGATGGTCTGCTCGCGTCCCCGACTGCTCAGGTGGGTGCCGTCGTGCCGCATGACGACGACCGCGATGTCCGCACTCTCGAGCATCTCGGCGTCGTTTTCACTGTCGCCGCAGGCGATGACCGTGGGCTCGACGTCGCCGCGATAGAGCTCAACCATCGCGCGCATCGCAACGGCCTTGCTGGTATTCCCCATCAGGTGATGGAACCGGCCGCCGCGGGTCAGTCGCAGCCCGTCCGCTGCCGCGGCTTCGGCAAAGGCCTCGAGACTGGCTTCATCGTCTTCCCAGACGAACGGCTCGCTGCACAGGCGCCGGCGTGCCTGCTCGGCCTCTTCGACGGCCAGCCCGGTAAGTTGCGCGACTTCGATCGCGCGCATATCGCCGAATCCGCGCATCTGGTAACCGTGCTCGTCGCGCTGGCGGTCGATGAACGCGCGGATCGCCGAGTACTCAGGTGAAAAACGCATGACGGCGTGCTCATCGACGATCTCATGCTCAGGCAGCGAAAAGGGGTGCTCACGGTCCAGTGGAAAGGCCATGGCACCGCCGTTCTCGATAATCACCGGGGCGCGGTTGTGCAGTGCCCGGTTGAGGTCGATGACCTCGATCAGCGTCTTACTGGTCGTGAGGATTAGCGGGATCCCCCGTTCGTGCAGTTGCCGCAATGCCGGACGCGCAGGATCGAAGCTGTAGGTCTCATGATCGAGCAGCGTGCCGTCGAGATCGGTGAACAGAAGCGTGTCTAGGGGCCGCATGGTGCGTGTCGGGTGGCGGTGGTCAGCCGGAGTGGTACGCACTAAACCAGAAAACGGCATAGGGTTCGACCTCGATCGTGCCGTTCTCGAAAACCGCGCGGTTGAGCGACAAAAGCTCGTCGCGATGGGATAGGTCTTCGGGTAGATCGCGCAGCGGCACCGTGACCGTTTCGGCGGTCAGGTTGGCAAGCACCAGGATGCGCTGCCCGCCGTCGACTGCGCTGCGTTCGAAGGCGAACAGCGCCTCACCGAGCGCGAGGATACGCTGCGCCGCATCGGGGTGAAAGGCCGGCTGTCTGCGGCGCAGTTCGAGCAGTTCGACGAAGCGAGGAAACACGCTGCCGGTCTCTGTCTCTGGGTGCGCGATCAGGTACTCCAGTTCGCTGAGGTCCCATTTGCGGCGGTTGACCGAACGCGTCATTCCGGTCCGTTCAACACCGATCGTGTCGTTCGGCGTTGCAGTCAGACAATGGATGTAGATCGCCGGTATGCCCTGGAATGACAGCGCGATCAGTTGCGATGCGAGGAACATCGGCACGTGCCAGCGGTTATCGCCCTCCGGTTCCCGGAACGCATCGAAGTAGCTGATGTTCAGTTCGTAGGGGCTGTCCGTGCCATCGCTATTGGCCTTGGTCGAGATGTAGCCGCCGCGTTGCCGCATCGCGGCGAGCATCGCGCTGACCTGCTCAGGAGGAACCAGTCCTTCCAGCGGACGCAGACCGACACCGTCATGGGATGCGGTGAAATTGAGGTAGGTGCAGTTGGCTGGCTTGTCGAACTGCTCCAGACCTATGGCCCATTCGGTGAGGTAACGCGCGGTGCCCGCGAAGAGCGCGTGCAGCAGCAGCGGCGGCAGGCTGAACTGGTAGATCACATGCGCTTCGTCGCCATCGCCGAAATAGGTGATGTTCTCCGCGTGCGGGACGTTGGTCTCGGTCATGATCAGCGCGCCCGGTTCGACAGTCTCGAGGATGTCGCGAAACAGCTTGATGACCTGGTGCGTCTGCGGCAGGTGGATACAGGACGTCGACAAGGTCTTCCACAGGTACGCCACCGCGTCGAGCCTGATCATCCGGGCGCCCCGCCGGATGTAATACAGCAGGATATCGATGAACTCGATCAACACGTCGGGGTTGCCGTAGTTCAGGTCGATCTGATCGTTACTGAAGGTGGACCAGACGTGGCGCATCCCGGTCTGCGTACGGACGCCGCTCAGCAGAGGGGAGCTACGCGGCCGGGTCACCATCGACAGGTTGGTCTCGGGATCGACTTCGATGAAATACCGGCATGCCGGTTCGTCGCCGAACAGGTAGTCGACGAACCAGAGGTTTTCCCGCGAGCAGTGGTTCAGCACCAGGTCGATCGCCAGATCGAAGTCCTCCGAGAGGCGCCGGATGTCCTGCCAGCCACCGAGCTCTTGCTTGACGGCGCGAAAGTCCGTTACCGAAAAGCCGTCATCCGAGCTGAACGGGAAAAACGGCAGGATATGCACCATGCTGACGGCGTCCCGCAGATGCGTGTTGAGGAAACCATGCAGCGTCTGCAACGGGTTCTGCGTGGAAGACTGGATGCTGTCGCCGTACGTGATCAGAACGACGTCATCATGCGACCAAAGGGCCCCCTCTACGGTCCGGGTACGAAGCTGCCGATGGGTCTTGATCAGGCGCGATATCCGTTTCGCGACCGCGTTGCTGCTTTCCGGGCCGTAGAGATAATCGAGTCGGGCCTGCATCCGGCTCTCCGGTGGCATCTCCGGCGGGCAGCTGGGGGGATCGCGATCGAAAGGCAGGAGGGCAGAATCGGGCATCGGATGGTCAGAGTTGGTTCAGCGGTAACCTCGGCATGCGAATGCA